>NZ_QRUP01000017.1:32725-80843 GCF_003459085.1 Holdemania filiformis
AAAAAAGGGATGCGGAAAGGTGTAAAGAAAGGCATAAAACAAGGGATCGAACAAGGGATAGTTCAAGGGATGGTTCAAGGGATCGTAAAAGGAAAAGTATCCTTGTTGAAGGAGTTACTGCGGCAGAAATGGGAATTAACGGAAAGGGATGAGAAAGACTTGGATAGTTTAAACGAAGAAGAAGTGAATCAGATCGTCCAAGTTTTAAATAGAATAAATACCCCGAAAGATCTTCATGATCAACTGAAAAAGCTTTCTGATTCAAAGCATCAAGCGGAGAGGCATGCCCAGTTTTCATTTTCTCATGACTAATCAAAGGAGAGAAGCCACTGGTTACCGGCAAATAAAGTGTCCTGAACATAAAATTACGTTCAGGATTCAATCTGTGAACCGATCAAATTTTGAAAAGAAGAAAGAGCAGAAACCGTTATAATGATCAATGTGGAAATCTTAATTTTAACGAGGATCTCTGGTTAATCTGGACGGAGGTTCCATGAGAGGAGCAGACCATGAAGGGAATTTTATTGTTAAGCCATGGCGATATGGCGAAAGGCATGCTGCAGTCATCTTCAATTTTTTTCGGTGAGAATCTGCCGCAGGTGCAGGCTTTAGGCTATCAGATGACCGATGACAGCGAGGCATTTGAGGAAAGGATTGGTAAGGCGATCGCGGAACTGGACAGCGGCGACGGCGTGCTGGTGCTGACGGATCTGTTTGCGGGAACACCGGCGCACAAGACGACGCGCTATTTAAAGCCGGGGCAGGTCGATGTGATCTGCGGAGTGAACCTGCCTTTATTTTTAGAACTGCTGGGTTTGCGGGAAGCTGGCGGCCTGGATCTGAGCACGCTGATGCAGACTGGAAAAGATGGAATCCGGCTGTGGGAAGTCGCTCAGCCGCAGAGCGACGACGATTTCTTTTAAAATCGGACGATTACGATAAGACTGAAGATTTATATTTTACAAAAACCCTGGCTGAGGCTGGGTTTTTTGTAGTTTTGGACATTGAAAATCAGGAATCCAGATCAGGTTGAACAGGAAGATCAAAATTTCTCAGCTTCCTTCTTCACCTTGGGGTTGATGTCATAAATCAGAAAGTTTGATTCAAGTCATAACTAAGATTTCAGAATGAAAAGTTCACAAAAAGCGTCCACTAATTATTACTTTTTGAAATTTTAGGTGAAAGCGCTTTAAGTATAATGATGATGTTGAAATCAACGGAGATTACCGCTGATGAAAAAGAGGAGGAAAGGAAGACATTATGATTGTTCAACTTAGAATCGACGAACGTCTGATCCATGGACAGATTACCACTGCCTGGTCACGCTATCTCGATGTCAGCCGGATTGTCGTCGCAAGCGATAAGCTGGCCAAGGATCCGCTGACCACCCAGACGCTGCTGATGTCGGCGCCCGCAGGCAAAAAGGTTGCGGTGAAGACGATTCCCGACGCGATTAAGCTGCTGTCTGACCCGCGCGTGGACACGGTGCGCGTGCTGATCATCGTCGACAATCCGAAAGACGCGGTCGCTTTGGTCAAAGCCCTGCCGATCACGGAGGTCAACGTTGCCAACTACGTCAAGAAAAAATCCGCCAACAAGGTCAATCTGACACGGGGAGTCAATTCCGATCCGGAAGATCTGGTCTATTTCAAAGAACTGGCCCAGATCGGCGGTCATGTATTCTCACAGCTGATTCCGTCCAACCCGGTTGAAAACTTCGCCGAGATCGTTTCCAAACTTTAAAGAAAAAGGGGGTTCCTCATGACCAACGCATTATTGATCGCGTTCGCCTATCTCTTATGGCAGGTTGCTGACAACTGGCTGGGATGGCAAACGTTTACCCGTCCGTTAGTTTTATGTACATTAACCGGTTTAATGTGCGGCGATATCACCACCGGCGTCATCATTGGCGCTGAACTCGAAGCTGTTTACATGGGCGTCTCTGCCATCGGCGGTGAAGCACCGTCCAACTATCAGGCCGCTTCTGTTCTGGCTGTCGGCTTCGTTGTTCTGTCCGGCGCGGATCAGGGCGTCGGCTTGGCGCTGGCCGTCACGGTCGGCACATTGATCAACGCCGTGAAGCCGTTCACGCAGGCCATTGCCTTAGCGCTGCATCCGTGGTTCATGAAAATTGCGGAAACCGGCAATGTTAAGAAATTCCGTATCGCTATGTGGCTGCAGGTCATCTTCGTTTCTCAGCTGCTGAACACGATCGTTGTCTTCTTGGTCGCGTTGGGCGGTGAAGCGGGGTTACAGACGTTTATTTCGATTTGTCCGGCCTTTATTATCAACGGTCTCAACGCTTCCGCGAACATGTTGGTGGTCGTCGGCTTATGCCTGACAACGCAGGCGATCTGGAATGGAACAACGACCGTCATGTATGTCATTCTCGGGTTTGTTGCCGTTAAATATCTGGCGCTGGGCACACTGCCGCTGGCGTTGATCGGCATCGTCATTGCCTTCGCACATTTCCAGAACAGCTATAAATTAGCGCAGAGCCGCTCTGCCGCGGCGATTGGCACGAATGCTCAGGAAGGGGATGATTTCTATGAATAAGGCGCCGAAACTGACTCCGGAAGAACGGAAAATGTTGAATAAATCGTTCTACTTCTCCTTAGGCACCAATATGGCAAGCAGTAAGGTTTCCCAGCAGTCCAAGTGCTTTGCGATGGCGATGGCGCCGGGGCTGGAAATGTTCTATGACGATCCCGAAGACCGCCGCAAGGCTTTCTACCGCCACGCCGGCGAATTCTTCAATACCCATCAGGTATTCTTGGGCTTGTTGGTCGGTATTTCGCTGGCAATGGAAAAGCAGCAGGCTGAACATCCGGAAGACGATATCACGGAAACCATTTCCACGCTGAAAGCGTCCCTGATGGGACCGACCGCCGGCATCGGCGACAGCTTCTTCTTTAACTGCTACCGCGTCATCATCGCTGGTCTGTGTATCGGCTTATCCGCCAACGGCAGCCTGCTGGGCGTCATTCTGTTCGTTCTGTTATACGGCTGCATGCTGCTGGTCTACAAATATATCTTCTTAACGGCCGGGTACCGCTACGGCACCAGCCTGATCACGGAAGCCTTTGAACGCGGTATCGTTCCGTTAATCACGGAAGCGGCGGGCATCCTTGGCGCGATTATGGTCGGGGCATTGATTGCGCAGAACGTTTCGATTAAAATTGCGCTGCAGCCGGTGATCGGCGGCGCGACGATCGACTTCCAGGGGATGCTGGATTCAATTATGCCGGGCCTGCTCTCCCTGTTATTGTGGGGCTGGAGCTTCTCCCGGGTCCAGAAGGGCTGGTCACCGACGAAATTGATCTTTATGATCATGGGCGGCTGCGTCATTCTCGCTTTCTTCGGTATTCTCTAAAAAAACAACGGCTGTCACGCAAAGTTTAACCCTTATGCGCGGCAGCCATTTTCTTAGAGGACATGGAAAATCCCGACGACGTCTTTATAGGAGCGGTCGTACAGAGTGTTGATAAACAGCTCGTTCTGATGGATGAACTGCTTCAGCAGGTAGGAAATGATCTGAACGTTCTCTTTGCTTCCGTTGCCTTGTTGATAAAAGATGTAAACGCTCGCTTTCGCCCGTTCCCACAGCATCGGCTTCTTGTTGACGAACACCTCGAAGACCGGCTGTGCGATCCGCAGCGCCAGCGGCGTGATCAGGATGATATTCTTTTCCTTCTCATAGCTGATGAAGCTGCTGCGCATCTTTAAATCATGGATGAAATGTTCGTGATCGCCGATCTCATTCTGATACAGCTTGTAGATTGCGTCATAGACCTGCATCTGCGAGGTGAAGCTGCATTTGTGGAAGTTCTTTTCCCGGAATAAGGTCCGCGCTTTCGCGTTGAAGCGCTGAATCAGAAACGTGGAAAGAGAATTGAGATCCGACTGGATATGATTGAGATTACTGTCGATCAATGCGCCGGCGTAGGTTTTCGGCAGGATGTTGCGGTTGACGTCCGTGATGATCGCGTCGTAGTGCTCCAAATCGCAGGCGAAGACTTCCGTATATTCCAGAATGTCCAACGTCTGGATGTAGCGTCCATATTGCACCCGCATCCGGTCCGCCAGGTTTTCGCTGTAATACCGGCCATGGCGGGAAACTATCGCCAGGTTCATTTTGTTGTAATAGGCGTTGTTCTTGTATAAGGCTGAATTGAAAATATAGTATGCGTCGACCAGATCTACTTCCCGCAGATACACGCCGTGCTTCACTTTATAAAACAGTGCGAACAGCGAACTGATATCTGCGGATAACAGACCGATTTTTGTCGAACCGGGAAGCTTTTCCGCATCCGAGGAAAAATTGAATTCCGTCTTGAGATGCAAGCCGTAGAGATAACAGGTGAAATCCTGAATGAAATGATCGTCAAAAATACCGGTGACATCGTAATATTTTGCGATAAACGCTGTTATCTCCCTGACTTCCGCTTCGATCGCGGCCCGCTCGTTTTCTGGAATCCGTGACGGATGTTTTACCGTCATGCAGCAGGCGATCAGCGCCGCGAAGGACAGGATATCTGTTTCTGTCAGTCCCTCTTGAAAATAAACGGGCAGTGAGGCGTAAATCGTCTGGGAAGCGGAATAGACCGGAAGACTGTGCAGCTGACGTATCTGATCGGCTGAAAAATGAATCTCTCCGGCATGGGAAGATCGGGTTTTGGCCAATGCGAGATATTGCGCGAGTTTAACAAAATGAATGTTGGGGATTGTGATTTCCCGGTGTTGGCGGAAATAATTGAGCACACATTCGCGCACCACGCCCGGATAGTCGGTATGGTTGAGAAACAGGGCGTTAAAGACGCCGGTGCGGACAAGCTGCGGGTTTTCATGAACGTAAACTTTGTGCATGAAGATCAGACAAATTCGTTTCGATCCTTCGTCACCTTCGATATACAGACCATAGTTCCGTTTGTTCTTTAAATCCAGATGGAACTGATCAAGAATCAGCTGCGTTTGGTCCAGCGTGCGCAGCACTGTGCTTTTAGAACAATACAGACTATTTGTCAGCGCGTCGATTGTCGTATACGATGAGGCCGTTAACAGCCGCATCGCGATCGTATACGCGGTGGAAAATTCCGAATAGTTCAGATAGCGGAACTGCCGGAATTCCTTCAGCATTTTTGCCAGAAACGGCCGTGCCAGCTCAGGTTGGTCCAGCGTCAGAAAATAGCCGGCGGCGATCTTGGTGTCGATAAAGCAGCCGTGTCCGCGGAGATAATCGTTGATCAAATCGATTTCCTTGCGGATGGTGTTGATCGAGACGTTGCAGATTTTGCTGAGTTCCTCACTGCTGATGTAATCATGGCAGGCAGCAATTTGCTGCAAGAGCGTTTTTCCAAGTTCGTTTAGCATCTTTGTTTTCTCCTGAACTCCATTATATCGGATTTTCAGGGTTATTGCATGAAGAGGAGAGAGGTTATGTTGACATATTCTGTAATTTTATTGCTTTTATTGATCCTCGTCGTCTTTCTCGGCTCCGCATTGATGAAGAAGCGGCTGGCCGGACGGCTGGAACAGGCGCTGCGGAAGAAGGATTACGACGCATACCGCAAAGTGATTTATGCCCGGAGCGCGACGGTGTTTCTGAATCCCAATACAATTCTGCTTTTGCGGGCCAGCGATCAAATGGCTTCCGGCAACCGGGATGCGGCGAAAAAGATTCTGCCTGCCATCCGGGTTATGCGGCTGGAGGCGGCGCAGAAGCTCGCTTACCTGCAGCTGTGCAGCTCGGCAGCGGTGGAGACCGGCGATGTTTCTTTGTTTCAGGTTATTCAGAAAGAGCTGGATCAAATTCAGGACCCTTCGCTGCAGGGCTTGATTGCAGACTTACGGGAAGAAAATGAAATCAACCAGAGTTTGTACGGTGAGTATGACCGCCGCGTGATTCCGGTTCTGGAAAGTCAGGTAAGCCGGAATGAAGGTCAGAACCGCGGCCGGCTGATGATGTCGCTGGCCAAAGCCTACTATCTCGACGGTCAGACGGAGAAGGCGAAAACAACATTAACCGCTGCCGGAACGCTGCTGCAGGGAACGTCCCTGGAAAAGGTTATTCATCTGACTTTAAGTGATTTGCGGATTCTCGGCAACGACATCGCCGCAGAAGAAAACGCTGGAATCTGAGTTTCCGGATTCCCGGGAAAGACATCGTTCTTTTCCAGATGGAAGAAGCCGGAAGATTGGACAGCCGGCGGCTGCGGTTGTTCCTAATTCTGTTTTGTTTTGAACTCCTGAGAATTTTAAACAAATTTCCAAGGTTCTGGAAATGGGTTTTTCTGCGCGCTCATCCGTTCAAAATGTAACGGATTAAAGATTAAAAACTGAATTAGAAACCGCTTTCAACTTCGGTACAATAAAAGACGTCAAGGGGAATGTTAAAATTCAGCTTTAAACCAATTCGTAAGAAATGAGGTGTTTTTGATGATTGTATTTATCCGCTGTGACGACCGTTTAATCCACGGTCAATGTCAGACCAAAATTATTCCGCTGAACAAAATCACCCGCGTCATCGGCGTGGATGATGCGACCGCCGCCAATCCGATGTTAAAACGGATCTTTGAAATGGCCGCACCGCAGGGTGTGAAAGTCACCGTACATTCAGTTGCCGACGCGCTGACGCCGATCCGCAAGTGTATGATCAACGACAAACGGACGCTGATTATCACCCGCCGTCCATCGACGTTGTTAAAAATCTACAAGGCGATCCCGGATCTGATGAAGACGATCAACGTTGCGAACATGCCGAAGGAAAAAGACGGCTTCTGGGTTCGCCGCGACATCTGGGTCAATGAGGAGGAACTGGCTGCGTTAAAAGAACTGGATGCGCTGGGAGCGACGATCCAGTTTCAGCAGTTCCCGGGGGACGGTCAGCCGGAGCTGTATTTCAAGGACATTCAGAACCAGCATTAAGCAAGCATTGAGTATTTTATTTCTATAAATGAGAAAGGGGAGAAAAATACGATGCAAATCACAATCCTTCAAGCGATTCTGCTTGGACTCTTCTGCTTCCTGGTTTCGACCGGAATGTTCCCGTTAGGCTGGATGAGTATGAACATCATGAGCAAGCCGCTGATCCACTGTATGATCATCGGTCTGATCATGGGCGACATGAAAAACGCGCTGATCATCGGCTGCGTCATCCAGGCCGCCTACATCGGCCAGATGTCGATCGGCGGGGTCGCGACCCTGCCCAGTATCAACATCGCGCTCTGGTTTGCGCTGCCGCTGACGCTTGTTTCAGGCGGCGACGCAGCGGAATGCCTGACGATCGCGCTGGCATTTGCGGCAATTCAGAACATTCTGAATACCGTCGGCAACCTGGTCAAAGTCGGATTCCTGCACCGTCAGGACGCCTTGATTGAAAAGGGGAAAATCAAGCAGGCCTGGTGGTATCCTGCCTGCGGCCACATCTGGACGTTTGTTTCCTGCATGATTATCGTGCCGGTCTTCTGCCTGGCCGGATCCGCGGTCATCAGCAACATCGTCAACGCACTGCCGCCGCAGATCAATGCGATCACATCGACCTTTACCGGTCTGCTTCCGGCAATCGGCTTCATGATCCTGATGGTCACGCTGATTCACACGCCGTTCCAGTGGATTTATTTCCTGTTCGGCTTTGTTCTGGCCGCCGCTTTGGGCTGGGATACCATTTCCATTACGATTATGGGCTGCGTCATCGCCTATCTGATTTTCCAGTTTACACCGGATAAACAGCTTGCCATGGCGGCCGCTGAGGAGGATGACGACTAATGACGCAGAACATGGAACGCCTGCAGGCGTTAAAGAGCGATAAGAAATTTGTCAACAAAGCCTTCTGGGCTTACAACTGGTCGATTCCAATGAACTTTACGCGGGAACGGATGCTCGGCTGTTCGATGGTTTGTATGCTGGCGCGCGTCGCGGATGAGATTTATCCGGAAGATACCGTGAAGCAGCAGGAATTATGCCGCAACCACGAAGTCTTCTTTAACACTCAGCAGGGACTGGGTGCCGTGATTTACGGGATTGTCTTAGGCATGGAAGTTGAACGGGCGCATGACGATTCGATTACCAACGAGCTGATTCAGTCGATCAAGCAGGCGCTGGCGGGGCCGCTGGCTGGTCTGGGCGATTCCTTGATCCAGGCGCTGATCACGCCGATCCTGATCTCGATTGCGATCGGATTAAGCACCGACGGCTCGATTCTCGGTCCGCTGTTCCTGTTTGCTTCCTATACCGTTATCAACGGCATCCTGTGCTACTCGCTGTTCAAAGCAGGCTATAAAACCGGGATTATCGGTGCGGAAACCCTGGTCAGCTCGAACATGAAGGGCCGCGTGATTCCTGCGTTTGAAGCGCTGGGCATCACGGTTATCGGCGGCGTGCTGGCCGGCATCATGAATGTCAAGACCAACCTGGTCGCGTCCTTCGGCCAGACCAGCGTCAATATCCAGACCGACGTATTGGACGCCTTCTTCCCGAAGATCCTGACGTTAATCATCTGCTTTATCGTCTATTACTTAGTGAAGGAAAAGAAATGGTCGGCGACCAAGATCATGCTGTGGATGATTCCGGTAGCGATCATCGGCTATCTGACCACCATTCTCGCGTAAGCGAAAGAAAGGAAACGGTTATGCGGAAACTGAATTATCAATGGACTCAGGAGGATGCCCTGCATTACTATGAACTGCTTCTGAGCACGGCGCACGAAACACGGCTGACGCGGATGATCTCGATTCTCTGGGGACCGGCGCTGAGCGTGGCGCTGATGATCGGGTTTCAACAAGGAAACTCATTGATCGCCTGGATGTTCGCCGTTTCCTTTTCCCTAATCTGGATCTTTGTCATCGCGCCAAGATTTTACCGCCATCTCTGCAAGAGCGCGGCCAAGCGCAAATTGTCCGCAAATGAGCTGGCCTGGGATTCCATTGAGTTTGAAGAAAAGGCCGGTGACTACAAGGTCAATGGTGTGAAAAAGGAACCGCTGAATTATTATGTCATGCCGGATTTTCTGATCGTCACCTTTACCGATCACACCCAGCTGGTCATACCGGAACGAGCGTTCGAGCAGGATGAGGAACGGATGCGGCAATGGCTGAAGAGACTGGCGCTGACGGTCAAAGATAAACAAAATTCAAATGTTCAGGAAATAAAGGAAATCGCCGTCTGACGATTTCCTTTGTAAAGTGAAGCCAACGGGTAAGCCAACCGGATGAGTCCTTAAGTCAGATCACACTGAAACGATGGGGGATAAGAAAAAGACAGAAGAAATCCGGAAAAAGGAAATGAGAGAAAGGAGATCACAACAATGGTTGGACTTGTTTTAATCAGTCATGGCAAGATGGCTGAGGGAATCGCTGATTCCTTGTCAATGTTATTCGGCGCCGATCTGCCGCAATTTGAAATCTGTGCGCTGCATGAAATGAATTCTCCGCAGGAGTTTCATGATGAATTATGCCGGAAGGTGGCGAAGGTCGACAGCGGGGACGGCGTCTTAATCTTCGCGGATATGCTGGGCGGCACGCCGTGCAATCAGGCGCTGACGCTGGTCAATGAAAAAGTACATCTGATTGTCGGCATGAATCTGCCGATGATTCTGGAATTACTGGGAATGCGTGAAACACAGCCGGCGGAGGTTTCCGCGATTATTGAAAATGGCCGGCAGGCGATTCAGGATGCCGGCGCCTTGTTCTTCGCTCAGGCGGGATCGGAGTCTGATGAGGATGATGATTAACCCCATCGCTTCCTCTTTGAAAAAGAGAGGGGGATCCGCAGCATGACGGTGACCGCAAAACGCAGAGTCGGAACCAATCTGACCGAAGGCGGGATCTTAACCACCTTACTGGTCTTCGCGATCCCGATTGTGCTGACTAACATCGTTCAGCAGCTGTATTCGATGGTCGACTTGTCGGTCATCGGTCAGTTTGTCGGCAATGTCGGAAGCATCGCGGTCAATACCGGCGGAGAAATGGCCGATCTGGTCAGTCCGGTGGCGATGGGCTTTGCGGCGGCGGGCCAGATCTACATCGCGCAGCTGGCCGGTTCGGGACTGGAAGATAAGATGAAGAAAACCGTCGGTACGCTGCTTTCGTTTACGATCCTCTGTTCGATCGTGCTGACCGGCTGCGGCATCGTGTTCTGCCGGCCGATTCTGGAACTGTTGAACTGTCCGGAGGTCGCATTGTCCCAGGCGTCCCAATACATGATCATTACCGCGGTCGGGTATCCGTTTATTTTCGGCTACAATGCCGTCTGCGGCGTATTGCGGGGAATGGGTGAATCGAAGAAACCGCTGTTGTTTATCTTAGTTGCAGCGGCGGTCAACATCGTTCTGGACTTATTGTTAGTCGCGGTGTTCCACATGGGCGCAGCCGGAACAGCGCTGGCCACGGTGGCTTCCCAGCTGGGCTCCTTTTTAGCCGCATTTGCTTATCTGTGGATTCAGCGCGAGCATTTTGATTTTGAACTCAAGCTGCGTTATTTTCAGATTGACTGGCCGATTCTGAAAGTACTGATCAAGCTGGGTATTCCGCAGGTATTCCGTTCCCTGATGGTCCGCACGGGCATGTTATGGGTCAATGCGTCGGCGAACGCTTACGGCGTTGTCGTTTCAACCACCAACGGTGTCGGCAACAAGCTGCAGAAGTTCCTGGAGGTCTTCATCTCCGGCGTCGATACGGCGGCAGCCAGTATGATCGGTCAGAATCTGGGTGCGCACAAAACAGATCGTGCCGGTAAGACCACGCTGGTCACGGCCGGCTGCTGCGTCGTGCTGGCCGGCGTATCTTCGCTCTTGTGCGTTATGATTCCGCATGTCATCTTTGGAATCTTCACCCAGGATGCGGCAGTCATCGAGCTGGGCACCACTTTCCTGCGGATCTTTACGATTCATTTCTTCGCGTCGGCGATCACCGGTTCTTTCCAGGCGATGGTTACCGGCTGCGGATTTGTCGAGCTGGGCTTTCTGTTAGGTCTTCTGGATGGAGTCATCTGCAAGATCGGTTTAAGCTTGTTGTTTATGAATGTTTTCCACATGGGCTATGAAGGCTTATGGTACGGCGTCGCCTGTTCGCGCATCGTCAACGGTCTGATCTGCATCGCTTATTATCTCAGCGGCAAGTGGAAGACCCGCAAATTGCTGAGCGAATAGCGGGATTGATAAGACTGACGCTTGATCTCAACACAACGAAGAATTATAAAAAAAGAAAAGACGGGAGGAATCTTTATGCCGGGAAGCTTTAAGAAAAATACAACCCTGGGCGCGACACCGCGTCCCATCCATTCCGACTTGAAATCCAAAAGAATTGTCTGGGAAACGGAACACCCAGTCCGCTGGTCGTTTATGAAAGTGCTGCGGGAAACCAGCTCGCTGAAACAGTTCTATCCGGACATCAATCCCTACACCGAGGTTTATCAGGTACGCGATCATGTGTACGCCTTCTACAATGACAGCTTTGACGGAGCAGGCGACGTCTGGATGTATCTGATCGACGGTCCGGAAAAAGCGCTGCTTATCGATACTTCGTTCGGCGTCGGCGACCTGAAGGGACTGATCCGTCATCTGATCGGCGATAAGGAAGTGATCGTCTGCAACACGCATGCCCATTATGATCACTGTTACGGCAACGGTCAATTTGAAAGGGTATACTGCCATCGCCATGAAGTGCCGGATTTGATGACAAAAAACAATCCGGATATCTGGGATTATTTGTTCAACAATACGGACAAACCGGTTCAGGTCTGGGATGAACTGATTCCGCCGGGAGATCCAGTCTACACGCATTTTGACAAGCGGGATATCGTCGTCGACCGCGACCATCGGGAAGCGTATGTTCCGTATGAAATCATCGGAATTGAAGATGGTCATGAGTTTGATCTGGGCGGCGGCGTGATTGTGGAAGCGGTGCTGCTTCCGGGACATACGCCGGGGCAGTGCGGTTATTATGACCGGCAGAAGCATCTGTTATTCTGCGGGGATATCACCGGCATCGGAAGCCGTCCTAAGGGAACGCCGTATGGCGAGTTCTGTACCGTGGAAGCGATGAGCGAGGCGCTGAAGAAACTTCAGCCGCGGTTCGCGGAAATCGACGGCGTCTTTCCGGGCCACGGGGCCTGGGATCAGTCGCCGCTGATCCTGCAGTATCTACTGGACACGGTAACGCGGATTCTGGAGAACCCGGAGAACGCTGACGGAAAACGGAGCTTCGAGCGGGATGGAAAAACGCATATTTCTTTAACGAAGAACATTCACCAGTGGACGGCATTGCGGTATAGTCCGGATCGTGTCTATAAGCGGCAGTTTACGGAAGAAGAATAAAGTTTTAAATAAGAAAGAATGCGGCTATCCTAATCCGGTTTCTTTCTTAAAATGATAAAATTAAAAAGGGCAGGACAAAGCTTTAATGAAGCTGAATCCTGCCTGTTTCTTTGTATAGAGGTTCTAACCTAACTTAACCAGAAAAGATTTAATTCATATTCATAAGGAACCTGTAAGGGTGCTTATCGAAAAGACAAAAGCTCTTCGTTCAATTTCTAGCCTGCCGAATCTGATCAGACAAACATAAAAGAAGGGGTTCCAAGGCCTGCGCTATGAATTTTTGTCCTTTGCTGACCAGCTGTTTTGGATTACAGGATATTAAAGCAGCCCACTACCTCATCATAGCTCTGTTCATAAAGCGTATTGAGGAACAGTGCGTTCTGATGAAGAAATTGTTTCAGCAAATAACTGATCCGCTGGACATTTTCCCGACTGCCGTCGCCATACTGATAGAAAATAAAGACGTGAGCTTTATTCTGATTCCAGAAAATCGGTTTGTGATTCACGAACACCTGAAAGACCGGGCGGGAAATCCGCATAGCCAGAGACGTGATCAGCACCAGATCCTGTTTTTTCTCATTGCTGATAAAGCTGTCGCGCATCTGTAAATCACGGAAGAACGCTTCACGATCGCCAAGCTCCGAGGCATAGAATGAGAAAATAGCGTCATAGACGTCTTGTTTCTGTTTAAAATCTGTCTTGTGGAAATTGGCCGGCTGGAATAACGGGAGAGCTTGCTGATTAAAAAACTGAATCAGAAAATCAGAGAGATCCTTGTATTCAGGACTGTCGCGATGATGGTTGAATTCAATATAAGCGCCATGATAATTCTTCGGCAGGGAGGAGAAATAGATGTCCGTGATGATCGCGTCGTAAACATCAAGCTCAGTTTCATAAAGCTCCGTCGCTTCCAGAACTTCAAGGCTTTCAATATAGCGGCTGGAATAAGTCATGAGCCGGGCCGCGATGCTTTCACTGTAATAACGGCCCTGCCGGGAAACAACAGCGATGTTCATTTTGTTGAATGTATAATTTTGTTTGTAGATTGCAGCGTTAAAAATATAGTAAGCTTCTGCCAGATCGGTTTCGTTCAGATGGACGCCGGTCTTATTTTTATAGAACAGAGCGAATAAAGAACACAGATCTGCGGTCCATAAACCAATTTTCGTCGAGGTCGTCAGTTCCTCGGAGTCCGTGCAGAAATTGAACTCTTTTTTCAGGTTCAGGCAGTAAAGGTAACCTGCGAATGCATCGTAAAAGGAAGCGTCCAGGCAGTCTTCCAGCTCGTAGTGCTGACGGATAAAGGCAAGGCTATCCCGGACTTCCTGGAAAATCACGGGCTGATCCTCCAAGGGGATCTGATCGGCGCTTTTCAGCGTCATGCAGCAGGCAATCAGCGCGGCTAACGATAAAATGTCGTTTTCATGGAGATTTTCTTTGAAATAAGCCGGCAGCGAAGCATACAATTCCCGGGCCGCTTTGAAAGCAGAAAGCTGGCGGATATGATTGAGCTGATCCTCGGTGTATTGAATCGCGGAAGCGTAACGGGAACGTGTTTTCGCTAATAAGATGTATTGCGTTAGCTTGATCACATGAATGTTGGGAATCGTTATTTCCCGGTGTCTGCCAAAATATCGCAGAATCTGATCCTGAAGGATTTGCGGATAATCTGTTTGATTTAGAAATAATGCGCCAAAAGCGCCTTCATAAATCTGAGGCTTATTCTCATGAGCGAAAACCTTATGAAGAAAAATCAGACAGATGCGTTTTGACCATTCATCTCCCTGAATGATCAGACCGTAATTTCGCCGAACTTTCATTTCCAGATGAAACGGATTCAAAATCAGCTGCACCTGATCCATGGTGCGCAGGATTGTGCTGCGTGAACAAAACAGACAACCAACCAGCGCTTCAATCGAGGTGTAGGAAGAGGCGATTAACAGCTTCATCAGGATTTGATAGGCCATGGAAAACTCGGAATAGTTCAGATAATCAAAACGCCGGAATTCCTTGAGCGACTGGGTAAGAAACGGGGCTGCGGCCCGCGGATCACGAATGGTCAGCGAATAGCCCACAGCGACCTTGGTCTCGATAAAACAGCCTCTGCCGGTCAGTTCATGATTGATGAGATCGATTTCCTTGCGGATCGTATTGATAGAAACATTGCAGATCTTGCTTAATTCCTCGCCGCTGACATAACTGTCGCAGGATGAGATGTATTGTAAGATTTTCCTTCCTATTGTACTTAACATTGTTTTTCCCCTTTATCTGTTATTATAAAACTTTCTCAATCGTTTGGGCAGAAGAAGGTCAAAAAAACGGAAGATTAAAAAGTACTGGAAATGATAATACGAATCTTACTGTACTATTTAATTCCGGATCTAAATAATGAATAAGGATTGTGGTTCCGGGGTAAAGAAAGATATAATAGTCTTATCAAATAGAATTGACTGAGGTTTAAAAATAATGAAAACAATCTTACTTCATGGTCTAGGACAAACCCCGTCAAGTTGGGATTCTACGATTCAGTTTTTGGAACAGCAATCAGAAATCATCGTTCCTGATTTATTTAGTTTCATCAAAGGAAATCCCGTCAAATATGAAAGTCTTTATTCAGCTTTTGCGGAATATTGTATTCATTTTCATGAGCCGCTCAATCTTTGCGGCTTATCGTTAGGTGGAATTTTAGCGTTGCGATTGGCGATCGAGCATCCCGAAATTGTCCATTCATTGATCTTAATCGGGGCTCGATACAATGTGCCTAAAATCCTGTTTAAAATTCAAAATGGAATTTTTAAGTTGATGCCGGATCAAACCTTTAAGCAAATGGGAATGGCAAAGAGAGATTTCATCTCTCTTTCTGAATCCATGACTGATATTGATTTAGAAAACGGCCTGGGATGTATTCAGTGCCGTACACTTGTGATCTGCGGGGAAAAGGACAAAGCAAACAAAAAAGCGTCGCAGGTCTTGCAAAAGAAAATATCAACGGCGGAGATTTGCCTTGTTGAGAAGGCCGGCCATGAAGTAAATATCGATAACCCTCAAAAGTTAGCGCTTTTAATCAGCGACTTTGTAAAGCAGTGAGAAAACTTCCGGTAAAAGGAAGTGAAAATTGGAATCCGTCAAACGTGAAGGAGGATATCAAGTCATGGTAATCACAAATGAATTTATAATCACCTGTATTTATATTGCGCCAGTTTTATTAATTTCTTCTAATATTTTGTCATTTTTAAAAAAAAGAAATTATATTCTTAAACTGCTGTATTACTTTATTCTATTAGCGCTGATATTGATTATACTGTTTCTGACATGCATATGGATTGTTGCAAGTTTCAAGATATCTACATAATCAAAAAGAGAATGCTCGACTGAAAAGTTAAGTTCCACTTCAGAAAGTGAAAAAAGAAAAGTAGAACTTACTCATACAAATACGATAAAATAAGGAGGAAATGAAAGAGTTACTTCCACTTGATTTTTGATCGTTACAGGCTTCTTGCTGCTTGTATTTATGCTTTGAACATTACTTCAATAAGTGAGGCTTGAGGGTGACTCGATCGTGTGGGATCTCAGTCAATCCATAGCTAAGGAATCGATTAGCCATCTCACTATTAAAGAAGCGGAGGACGCTGAACGATGTTTTGTTGTTCAGCGTCTTTTTGTTATAGGAATTGATATGGGATGAGATGAGATTCGCCTTTTCTTGCGAATCCAAGCTGAGAGTGATGGAGCTTGATCTTTTTCCAATGGTGGATTTATCTTTGCCAAAAACACTGAGCGATAATTTTACGGTCAGTTTCAGAAAGCTGTTTATTCTAGGTTGATGCCCACATCCGGTTCATCTCCAAACAGGAATAAGGAGGCAGGTATTCTGGCACTTTTACTATGACAAAGTGAAAGAGTAAATGCAACTGGAATTTGGTGAAAGACTAAATTCCAGCGGCCTCCTCCTTAAGTGGAATTTACTTTTTCACGTCAGCTTATTTTAAAGCGGTATATAACGATTGTGAAGAGCAGTCAATGAAGTTATAATAATCGTAGAGAGCGGCGTGTGTACGCGAGGGAAAGAGTATGAAAATCACGTGGATATTCTTAATCTTAGCCATAGTCTGTGCTTTGTTTTCAGATAAAATTGATGCGGCTTTTAAAGCGGATCAGAAGCTCAAAAGAATCATTCTGATCTTTAGCGGCGGCATACTGTTGGTTTGTGTAATTGCGGTCATCGCAAGGAATCTAACTTAACAAGACGATCCCTTTGAATACATCGATTAAATATGATCGGGATGCTGGCAACTTAAATAAGAAAAGAGGCAGATAAAATGGTGATTGAAAAATATTGGGGCAACTATATCGGAGGAACAGACGACAGCTTAACCTTATTGGATTATTTAGTCGGAAAGCAGAAAGATGAAATTCCGCTAAGGGAAATTTTTACGGATACGGGTCTGGATAAGCTGAATTGGAACTTCCGGAACACGGAAGTTCCGCTCGAATATAAAGATAAAGAGGGTTGGGAACATGAGTTTGATTTTGCGATCGATCTTGTTACCGATCTGGCCGCGCTTCTGTTAGAATGCCGGGTCAATGGGAAGGTCCCTTTACGGTTAATCCAGAATCCTGCTTCAGATCGGACAATTTGGATAACGACTACTTCAGAGGAGAACGCTTTGATGAATAAAGCGCTGGCTGATTTTACGAAAGATCCGCTTGCCTATGATCTTCATGAAATGGTACCCGATGAAGAAATGAAAGAAATGGCGCAAGAGTGTGAAAATCTCCGTCAGGAATTATTTGAATAAGCAGATTTCATATTGAAGAGAACAAACCGAAGACAGGTGTCGGATTGTCCTGTAGAAAATATCCTGCTTAGAAAGCAAAAGAATTCATTGATGGAAGATATTTGACAGGTTGGGGCGGTACTGCTGTCATGCCCATGGTAAAAGGTCATTATTTTATGAGTATTGCCATCGAAAACGCCAATGCTGCGGGATCATTTCTGTTCATGATCAGGAACATCGTGAACGTCATAATTCGCTGAAATGATAAATTTTCTGTTTCAATAACGGATAGAGTAGAATTTGAAGGGAGGTCAGGTTTATTAAGAAGTTTAAGCTTTTTATCATTCCAATATTATTTTTAATTCTGATAGATCAAACTTTAAAAATAATGATATCAAAAGAATTCATGACGTATGAATTCGATATCCTGTCCGGAATCCTTAGATTTAATCCGGTAATAAATATCCGTTTGTCTTATATTGGAAATTTTTTTGAACCGTTATCAAACCCATTCTTAACAATTCTTCTAAATGTTTTTGCTTTGGGGATCTTGATATCGGGTTATTTATTGTATAAGGTAAAAAGAGAAAACACTAGTTTTCCAGTAAAAATAATAATGATTTTCGGATTAGCGGGATGCTTGTGCAGTCTGATCGATAAGTTGTTTTGGGGTGGAAGTTTAGATTTTCTACAGATTCCCAATTTCTTTATTTTTGATTTGAAAGACTGTTATATAACGATGGCAGGAATTCCATTTGTGATTCTTGGAATTTCGCATAGCCAGGAAATATCAGTGAAAGAGTATCTGCGTTTTTGCTGGAATAAGTTTAAATTGTAAAAATTCAATTTCATGGATGAACTGGGAATGAAGAACGGATCATGAACGATTTCATTTGAAGAATAAGATAATTCCAGCAAAGGATCGATAAATTAGAATTTGGAAGGATAGACATCTATGAATCAAGGAAGAATTATTATAATTACTGGTTCGCCAGGAACGGGAAAAACTACAACATCGGCTATCGTTGCGAAAGAATCCAATATGGAAAAATCTGTGCATATGCATACCGATGATTTTTACCATTATCTTAGCAAGGGAGCAATTCCACCTCATTTGCCAGAATCAAACGGACAAAACTTGATTGTGATTGAGGCATTTATATGCGCTGCGAAGCAATATGTTCGTGGTGGATATGATGTAATTGTGGATGGCATTATTGGCCCGTGGTTTTTAGAACCATGGTTGAACATCGTTAACGAGGGCTATGAAGTACATTATATTATTTTAAGGGCATGTAAAAAAGAAACTATGCAGCGAGCAATTACCCGTTCAAAATTAGATAGAGAAACAAATATTGAATTGGTTGAAGCAATGTGGGCGCAATTCAGCAATCTTGGACTATATGAACAAAATGTCATAGATACAACAGGCTATTCAATCCAAGATACTGTTTCCTCAATAAAAAAGATGATTCTAGATAAAACTGCCTTACTTCGTTAGTAGTGTTTTTCATATATCACAGTAAAATAGGTTATACAAATTCCAGTTTATTAAATGTAATCAGTTTTCGTATCAGAACTTTAATCAGTAAAATCGTGGTAATCATTCTGGAATGAACATTGGTAATCAAAAAACAGAAAAATCGAGGAAAAAATAATGGAAGAATTTACGATCAACGAAATGAAAGAAATGCAGAGAACGCTGCAGGAAAAATATAAAGAACAATGGGAAGGGATCTCCCCGGAGGTCGGAAAAAACAAATTACTCTGGATGATCGGCGAAGTGGGCGAAGTAATCGACATCGTAAAAAAACAGGGTGATCAGAAGGCCTGCCAGAATGAAGCGGTAAGAAAAGAACTGATCGAGGAATTAGCGGATGTTCTGATGTATTACAATGATGTTCTCTTATGTTATGATATCTCGGCAGAGGAATTAAAATCCGCGTATATCGAAAAATTTAAAAAAAATATGAAACGCTGGTGAGGAAGTTCTATTAAAGAGATTCAGGATTCAGGAATCGAGGAACTTCTCAGAAAAGAAGGAATGTATGAAATGAAAACAGAAGAAGAATGCAGTTGGATTGAAAAGATCAACACGATTTCAAAAAAAGAAGAGTTTATCCGTTTTCTTGAAGATTTTTCTTTGGATTATCAACAACATTTTGAGGAATGGGAAAATATAACAATCTCTGACTATTTGTGGCAAATGGCGAGCTGGATAGAAGACGATTCGACCAGTCCGTCCTCGAATATAGTCTGGACAGAGGTTGATTTTCAGGTTCTGGCTAAAATTCTCTATATGGGAAAGCTCTATGAATAGAAGATACATCTCAAAGAAAGTTTCAATCTCACTGATTTTTGAATGCGTTAAAATTTGAAAATTCAATAAGGAAACTGACTTCCCGCAGCGAAAGCTTAACGATCCGCTGCTTTTTTATTGGAAAAAGGACGCGGCGAAGCGCTCAGCGTCCTTTGAAACATAGGAAATTCCAGAGCTTATTTTATAGCATAAGGACTCACAATTAAGACAAAATGATTTTATCTTTCAGTTCAAATCAGAGCCGTTCGATATTGAAATCCATCTCCGGCCTTGATAAAAGTGACTGGCAAAGCTTCGCCCACGACCTCCGGCAGCCAGCGAGCCATCGCCTTCATACCCAGTTCCTCGCAGTTGAAATGACCCATTTCCAAAAGAACTTTGTTCCGGCCTTGAGCCGCGGCGTCGATCACATACTGCGTCAGCGTATAATCGCAGATTTCAAAGGGAATCAATACGTCGGCCTGTTCCGCTTTCCGGATGATCTCGGCATCCTTGGGCGATCCTGTCACATGCTCGCAGAACAGGACAGAGGAAACTTCGCAATCTAAATTGCCGACGATTCGAAGACCGTTTAATTCAAACCGACGGAGGATGAAATCGGCCAATGTCTGCGCGGGAACAGGCGGAATCTGGTAAAGCAGCGGTTTCAGCGGATCATCTGCAACATAATTCTCCCATCCCAGTTCAGACAGGATGCCGGTGAAGATGGAATCCGGATTCACCCGCTGGGGCTGAAAGGGCAGACCGTTGCCATGCAGCCGGTCATGATCACGCCAGACGACCAACCCGTGATCGTCCGCGAACTGCTTTTTTTTCATGGCAACCGCGTTGTTCGCCAGCATTTCTTCGGTGTTGCCGCTGCCAAAGAAGATGGATTCATGGGTGATGATGAAGTTGATGTTCCGGGCCGCCGCTTTTCGCAGAACGTCCATAGTGGCGCAGACGGTCACGGCGATCCCGGTGCATTCCTGATCCGGATCCCCGGTTAAGATCTGATCGCGGGTTCCGCGCGGAGATTCAATGAAGGGTTCGTGCCAGTCCTTGAGCTTGTCGATAATTTCCTGGATTTTCATTTATGAGTTCCTCCTGTCCGGCGTAGTTCCCGGATTCCTTGGGTGTTTCTTCTTTGTCTATTATAGAATCAGAAGCGGGAATCAACATTTCAAAATTTGGCTCATTGAAAATCAGTTTGCGAATGCTGGCCAGAATTGTCAAAGCACAAAAAAGCGCAGCCGCTTATGGACCTGCGCTTTATGGGACGGATTTAGACTTGACGAACGTTATAATCGAGACACCAGTTAATCGCATCCGCTGCGGATTCTACGATGTGTCCAGCTTTGCGCTGCAGCTCGGGACTGCCGCTTTGCATCGCGAAGGTATGATCCGCCCCGGCAAACATTTCCGCGTCGTTGAGCGAGTCGCCGATGACCGCGATCTCGTTTGCCCGCAGCGAATAGGTCTGTTTGAGGTAATCAATAAAAACTCCTTTATGTGCTGAACCGCTTCCGATCTCCAAAAGCCGTTCGCCGCTTTGCGCGATAAAACAGGAATGATCCAACTGTTCGCTCAGCTGCCGGCAAGCCGCAAGACAGGCTTTCTGAGAATCAAAGGTTAAGGAAAGCTTTCCAGCGAGAATACCCTGAGAATCATCGAGATATTGATCCAGCGTGAAATCCATAACCTGTCCAATTCCCAGCTTCGCACATTCTTTCCGAACATGCTCGGCGATGGGATCCTGGAGATTAGCTAAAATCCGCTCAGAATTCAGGCCTTGAACCTGAATCATAACACATTGCGGGAATGCTTTCCGGGTGATCTCGACAATCTGACGGATCTGACGGATTGCCAGCGCATGAGTAACGACGAACTGTCCCTGATCGTAACAGACAGCGCCGTTAAATCCTGCGGTACGGATCTGGGGGAAACCATATTTTTCTAACAGATGAATACCGTAGCCGATCATCCGTCCGCTGGCCGCGCTGAATTCGATTCCCGCATTCTGAACCGCTTGCAGCGCCGCTTCATTGGCCGGACTTAAATCAAAGACCGTTTCTCCATGGCCTTCAAATAATGTGCCGTCAAGATCGCTGACAATCCATTTAATCATAATCGCTCCTTCTCCCCCGGGTTCTTTCCCTTTTGCTTCTTATTTTACTCTGAAATCAGACCTGAACGGAAGTTGAGATTTCCGCTTATCCGCCGGCGTTTCCGCTTCAGTATGCGGCTTATTCATCTTCATCATCATACTGGGGGAACTCGTAATCATTCATGCAGACGACCGCTTCCCTGCCGACGTCGGCCAGCGCTTTGATCTCAGCCTCCGTTGCGTTTTCATCCAGGCAGGTCAGCTGCAGCAGCATCGGAAAATTCATTCCGGTAAACAGATAGGTGTTCGGCCGGGAAAGATAAGGCAGGGCCAGCTGATTGACACTGCCGCCCAGGATGTCGGTGCACAGGACGACCTGATCGTCATCGTTGACACTCGTCCAAAACCGCTCCAGCTCCGCTTTGGGATCGCAGTCGTCAACATAGGCGCTGATCGCTGTGATATGATCGATATTGGCTGTGAAAATACTTAAGGTGTTCAAGAGGCCTTTGGCCATCCCACCGTGACTTAAGAGTACAATTTTACGCATAATTCTCCTACTTTCTTTGCTTTCATTTAGATTTATGAGAACGGAAGTCTTAAATTGCCGCTGTCTTCCGGGGTTCCAATTCAACTCAGGAAAAATCTGAATCCAGGGTGGACGACAGGCAATTTACCGGAAACTGCTTCCCAGCGTCAGCACCGCGAAGTGGTATTCCAGAATCACATCCATCAAATGTTCGTAATCCGGATTCTTGACCAGCTCGTCGATGACCAGCCGGTCGTGGAATACGGTTTCCAACAGATGCGGGACATACTCGTTCTCAAACCGTTCCGCATCCTTCGCTACCTGGCCGCGGTCCCAATACACGATGATCTGCGCTTTAAGCAGACTGTGATTCCAGGGAATCGGCCGTTTCAGGACAAATACGCTGAGGGTGACATTCGCCGTGTGGGAGTGCAAACCACTGAGAATGACGACGTTATCCCGCGGCTGCGATGCCATGATTTCCTCGCAGGTCTGCAAATCCTCTTTCAATGCCTGCGGACTGTCCAGCAGTACAGATTCCAGCGATTCGCCGATCATTTCCAGACAGGCATCCTCGCTGCTGACATCCATTCCGGTAAAGATATGCTGCGGACGCAGATCACTGCGGATTTTAAAGTTGCTTTGATGATTGCCGTTGACGAATAAGGAGCGGATCTTGCGCTTGGTGCTTTCATCAAAGAACAGATCCAGCTGGAAAACGGTCAGCGACTTGGGAAGAAACGTTAATTCTTCAGGGTTGTACGAGGTAAACAACATTTCATACACGCTCAAGTCGGCGTCTTTTAACTCATACAATTCCAGAACGTCGATCTGTTCGATAAATCGCCCGAAATTGCGCATTAAGCGTTCGGCGAGTCCCCGGCCGACACTTTTGTCGATGTTGGACACGCAGCAGGCGCGGATCTTTTTAAACTTCCAGGGAAACCTGCCGAAGACCGGATGAATCACCAGCGCCAGACGCGTGATTTCCTCCGCGCTGATTTCGATTTCATATTTCTCATGCAGATATACCATTGCCTGCATCGCCATTTTCCGCGACATTAACGAGCTTTCCACCTGAACCTCGCTGGCAAACTGCGTTGTCCGCAGATGATAGCGGGAACGGGTAAACAGACCATCGAGGTGCAGCGCGATGTCGTCGACCAGCTTGATATCCTTGTTGATCGAGCTGAACTGGTTGGTCTGCGCCAGATGCTGGACGAGATCGAATGCGATATCCTTGCTTTCCAGAAATCCGTCGCGGAACATTTCATCCGGACTCAGCGCAATGCGAAAGCCAACGAAGCCGATGGCCAGTAAAATGATATCTTCGCGGATAAAGCTGCATTGAAGCAGTTCGGCGCATTGGTTGAGAACCAGCTTGGCGACGTAATACGAGTTCCGATTGGTAAACCGGATAATCGTAGATTCCGGATAGTCCAGCGGATGTCCATTTTGACTGCGGACGGCAGAAATCAGAATCAGCCGGCTTAAGGAAGCCAGGCTGGATACCGACAGGTTGTAGCTGATAAACATTTCCTGCAGCGACCGGATGATCAGCTCGATCCGCTGCTGAACCTGCGGATCAAACCGGTAAAGCCGGCCATATTCTTCAGGCTGGGCCAGCTTCAGCGAGGTTGTGGAATAATTGCCGTATTCATAATTCAGGCACAGCCGGATATCGTGTTCCCGGCCGCTGATTTTCATGCCGTGCCGGCTTTTGGAAACGATCTTTAAATCGAACAGCTTCAGGATTTCCCGAGCCCGATTCAGAATCTGTTTAACGCTGGTCAGGTTCATGAAAAGCAGATCTTCCAGCTCCTCAATGCGGGTGTAATCCTGCCGGCAGAGCAGCGTGCGGATAATGAAATGCGCCCGGTCAACCTGAATAGGATTGAGGATGTGCTGGGCAGGACGAGCGGACGCGTTCTGCATGAACTGTTCAAAGCGTTCCCGGTCTTCAACGATCAGCCAGTAGCCACTGCCCGTTTTGGAGGTGATCACCGCACCCTGATCGCTCAGCGCCAGATTCAGCTGGCTGAGGTTTTTACGGATCGTCTTGCTGGAAACTCCCAGACTGTTGGCAAGAAACTGCGAACTGATGGGTTCTTTAGTCCGGTTCAGCCGGTCAAGCAGCTGTATTTGAATCGGAAGCAGTTTTTCCTTCATCCGCTCACCTCCTGTTATTCAGTCAATTCAGCTCAAGTACTTCCAGCTGGGAAGTTCCCGCAGCCCAGGCCTTTACGGCATCCAGGGCAGCCGGGTCATAGACTAGAAAATCAACATAGCCGTGCGCGTTGCCCAGCGCGGCGTTGATCAACATCCCGCTTTGATCATCGCTTAAAATCCGGCTTACTTCCTTTTCCACAATTTCCCGCTGTGCAATCTTTTCCTTTTTCGGAAGCGTCGGCGCCACGTTGACGGCAACGCTGCAATAGCCGGCTTGACAAGCCCGGATCAGATGAGTTGAGATTTGTTTTTCAGCGGCTTCGCCTTCTTCGTTTAACAAAGGCAGGCAGAAGCTGATGCCTTCAACGATGTCCTGCCGCAGCTGAAGTTTTCTCGTCCTCCGGGTATAGTTTTCCGCGATGAAAACGATGTCTTGCGGATCAATCCAGCCGCGTTTTTCACATTCTTTGTGCAGCACATCTTCCAGTTCCAGCAGCGACACCCGTTTTTTTCCGTGCTGGGTGAGCCGGCCGACGCCATCGAGAAACTGAAGGGAGCCGAGGTAGGCGTCAACCGCAATTTCTCCTAAAGCGTCAGAAAGCATCATATATAATATCATGAAGCAGTCTTCTTCACGGAGGCCTTTAAATTTCGGATGTTTTTCGACTTTGAGGTTCAGCCGGTGACGCTTGTTGTCAAACATCGGAATGACCTGAATTTCTTCCGGTCTCCAAGTCCGGCCATTGTGGGTGAAGCTCCCTTTGAGCGCAGGATGGCTAGCATCGAAGCACCAGCGGGATTTCAGACTGTCAGGCAGGCGGGAACAGAAATAATAGGCTAAGATCCGCCGGGCCGGATCCAGTGTGGTCGTGAGTTCAAGGTGAATTTGCCGGCTGTTTTGCGGCCGGAATAACCGAAACGCAAAACCAGGCAGCGTTCTTTCCATCATTTCCAGCAGTTCCGGATTCACGTCTTCAAAGCGCCCCTGGTCGATCAGCTGCTCAAAACGTACATGCTTCCGGACGAATTCATCCATAAATTGTTCAACGTTTTCTTTTAATCGAATCATTGGGTTCTCCTTTATGAAAGGAAGCACGCAAGAGTCCTGCGTGCTTCCTGTACATCCTGATTTTGCGGCTTAGGCAAGAATCCCAATCGCCGAAAGAACGATGGCGGCGACCAGCACGATGACGATCATCTTGCCGGACGTCATGCTCTTACGGCCTAAACCCCAATAGATCAGGGCGACGGTGACAACGTTGCCGAAATGCGGAATGATCGAATCCAACAGATCGTTGACCGGCTGAACAACTTCGCCGTAGCTCATCGTAATGCCGAATTTGACGTTGACGGTCGAAGCGACCAGCGCGCCGACAACGGACAGACCGAGCACGGAAGCGGCTTCTGTGATGTGCTGCAGCTGCGCGCTGCGGGTGGTAACGAACGTAACGCCTTGGTCATAAGCGACGAAGAACAGCTTGTAGAAAGCAAACCAGATGATCAGCTGAATCACTTCAGCGATGACCCAGCCGACGATACTGCCTTCCAGCGCCATATAAGCGGCGATGGCGCCCAGGATCGTCATAAACATGATCCAGATAATCGCGTCGCCGATCCCGGCCAGCGGACCCATCAAGGCAGTCCGCATTTCAACAGCCTGTTTGGTTGCGTCCGGATCCTTTGTGGATTCGATCGCGATGCACGCGCCGAGGATGATGTTGCCCATCCACGGATGCGTATTATAAAATTTGAAATGATCCTTGTACTTTTCCGCTAACAGATCGGCGTCGCCGTCATAGATTTTTTCCATGGCCGGATGGATGGAGTAGACCCAGCCGCCTGACTGCATCGTTTCATAGTTGAACGGCGACTGACGTGTGAAGATATAGCGGTTTAAGCAGCGCCGGAGATCTTTTTTGGTTAATACGTTACTCATCGTAGTTTCCTCCGTTTCCGGCAGCCGCGGCGGTATTGCCTTTTTCTAAGCCTTTATACACCATATAGGCCGCGACGAACGCGAACATTGAAATCGCGACCATCGACAGTCCCAGATAGGAAGCGGCGGCGAAGCCGAAGATCATAAAGACGCCGTATTCGCGGATCGGCAGATATTTCATCAGGATCGCGAAGCCCACGGCCGGCAGCATTCCGGCGGCCGTATTCAAGCCCTTGGTCAGCCACAGCGGCATGTTCGCCAACAGGGTGGTAATAATACCGGAACCGACGGTCATAACCAACAGAATCGGCAGAGTATACAGAGTAGCGCGGAAGATATTCCAGCCGTGCGCCCAGATCCCCATTTTATCGAACTGGTGTTTTTCAACGCAGTCCATCTGTTTATGAATGAAGAAGGAACCGCACATTTTGGCGAGGATATCAAACTGCGTGCCTAAGGTCGCAACCGGAATCCCCGTGGCCAGACCCGCCTCGACTCCGCCGCCGGTCGCAATCGCGAAGACGGTGCCGACGACCGTGCCCATCGCGTAATCCGGGACGGAGGATCCGCCGTAACCGCCGACCCCCAGACCCATTAAGCATAACGTGCCGCCGACGGTCAGGCCGGTTGCGACATCACCCATGATCAAACCGGTAACGAAGCCATGCAGAACCGCTACGCCGTAGCTGAAAAGTTGAACACTCATTCCGATCACGGTGAATCCCCACATCCACGCGCAGACCAGAATGATTTGAATTGGAGTAAACATTTCTCTCATCCTTTCTTAATCAAGTTCATTGATTGAGTTGTAATAGAACTGAGTCACTTATGAAAATTAAGAATCCAGAACGTCCTTACAAACCTTCACCGGATCGTCGGTACGGAATTGACAGGTAATCTGAATTCCAGCGTCGCGCATTTCGCGGAGCATCGCTTGTTCCTCGGCGTTGACCCGCGCGGTCTTGTCAAGGATCAGGGTTTCCCCGGTGTTTTGCGTAACATTGCCGAGATTGACCCGGGCAAATTGGACGCCGGCCTTATACAAGGCGTAAACATCCTGAATTTCACGGCCGACAATAAAAACACGCTGATCGGCGTAATTTCCGTTTTTGATATTGCCCGCAGCTTTTTCCGGAGCTAAGACCGACAGACTGACGCCGGCCGGCACTGACATTTTTAACGTGCTGCGAATCACCTGGTTGTTGGAAGCATCTTCGTTGACAACCATGATCCGGGTGCAGTGATTCTCTGGAATCCACATGGTAGCAACGATACCGTGAACCATCCGGTCATCGACACGGACGTCTACGATGCCGCTGCTCTGCAGATATTCGTTCATAAATAATCTCCTTTCGTATCAATCAAATATGCATATTTATCTGATATATTCATTATAAACGCTTACATTTTCTAATTATAGGATATCAAGTTCCACTAGAATTTAGCCTTTTCCAAGCTTGTTTCCTGAAGTTTCATGCCAAATTCTGGGAATAGTCTCTTTTCGGTCAGGAAAGTTCCGCACCGTTGTTGTCTTTTAGTGAATACTCCTGGATTCTCTTGAAAAAGAGTTCGTTTCCGCAAGGAAGGAACGAATGGTTTTCCTTCCTTATATAATAGACTGCCGAAAAAGTCTGCGGACAGGCTGTCTGAGTTTCTAATTCGCAAAGGGATAATCAGTATCAAAGAGGAACAACCAGATTGAAAACGGAGTGTACGGGAAGACGCAGCGAGGTGGGAAAACCACGGAAAACAAAAGATCAGCGTCCAAGTTTTGAACGTAATAGCCGCAAGATCAAAAAAGTTCCGGAAGCCTCCCGGCGGACAGGCTTTCAGAACTTTCTTGGATATTCTATTGGAGAAGCGGTATCAGAACAGATTCTGAATCAGCTTGGCGACATATTCTTCGGCCTGTCCGCGCAGAAGCCGGGTGGAGATGCCATCGTGGCCGCCGTTGAACTCGCTCGCTTCAACGACATAGGTGCTGCATCCATTGGCATAACCCCAGACTAAGCAGAGCTTGGCATTGGAGCTGCGCTTGATCTGACGGCCGAAGGCGCTGGCCAGCTCGCAGGGAATGACGACCAGTTCCAGATCGCCTAACCGCAGAATTGTGCTGTTGAGGCAGACGTGGACATGATCCTGAGCCAGCTTGCGCTGATAACCGGAAATTTCCGAAAGCAGCCATTTGCGGGCATCGAATTCCGTGACAATGGAAAGCTGCTGCTCAAGCTTCGCCAAGGCTTCCGCCAAGGCGGTTTTATCGGTGTCATAATCCACTTCAAAACCAACTTCACGGCAGCGGACCGGCGTCAGGCAGAGGGCATTGCCGTCACGGAAGCCGGCGATCTGCGCCGCAATCCCGGAGGTTACGCGCTTTAGTTCGTTAAAATCATTGCCATGGCGGTACAGGCGGTTGGAAAGATCACCCGCATTGCCGTTGCTCATGAGCGGAACGACGCCCAGATATGGCGTTAATTCCCGCCGGACATTCCCCAGCATATCGGCGCTTAAGCGGGTTTCCAGTGGATTCATGATGGTGGAGTGGCAGGACATGTTGACGAAGGCCGCGACAGGCTTGCCGGTTTCATCCCGGAATTCCAGATTCGTGATCACTTCATCGCCCGGCTTGTCCAAGCTATTGCGGTTGCCATAGAATCCTTTCACTTCACCCTGACGCACAATGACGTCGGTAAAGGAAATCCATTGCTTTGTGGCATCCAGCACGGCTTCGATTGTTTTATCCAGCACTTCATCTTCATATTGAGATTCCGCTTCGGTTTTAACTCCCGTCATTGCGGAGAGTCCGAAATAAGGCCCGGTGTGCGTATGCGTGACGCTGAAAACGACCAAGGCCGGATCAATATCCAGTAATTCATGAACGGTTGTTTTTACCCGAAGGACAAAATCAAAGTCCGCGCCGATCACATCGGCGTTGATGAAGCAGCATTTTGTCCCCTCAAGATTAAGGAGAAGAACATGGACCTCTAATTCGTCGTGGACACCGGTTGAACTTTCTGTCCGCATTGCGTGACCGGCGATCGGAACGGAGCCGGAAGGGGTAATGACACGGGAACTTTTTGCGACTTCAAGCATATAATTTTATCCTCCTTGAAACAACGGTTTTACCGTTGCTTTTGCTTATTTAAAATCAGATGAAAGGGTGATTCTGCGCTAAAGGGGAGATTCTCGGAAGTTCGCCGCTTTTGAACAAACTTCCGGAATTCAGATGTTGTTGTTGGATTGAGCTTAGATATTATCCTTGATCTCCCGGATTGCGGTTGGTTTTGAAGAGCAAATGAATCGGAAAATCTTGATTAACGCAGAGCGCGGACAGCGTCAAGAATTTCAGCGACGATCTGTTCGGTCGTGCCTACCGGAATGGAGCCCGCGGCACTTTCAAACGACCGGCCGTATTCTTCCCGGTCGACCAGATAACCGACGGAATAGTTGGAATATCCCCAGATGATCGGACACACCGCGGACATCGCCTGCTTCATTTCCAAACCGAAGCGGGAAAACAGCTCGGCCGGGATCGTCAGGATAAACAAATCGTTCATTTTATATAATGTATATTCCAGATCGAAATCCGTTTCTTCTTCTTCCGACTGAAGGCGAAGCACCGCCAGACTGGAGGTGTAGACTTTCTTTTCATCGAAAGTCTTCGCTTCAGCAATTCTTTTTTCCACTTCCGCGAATAAAGCTTTCTGTTTCTGCGGATCTTTTCTGAACGTGCGTTGGAATCGTCCGGTTCGCATCGTTACCGGGGAGAGCGTCAGCGGTGTTCTTTCTTTCTGCGCATCCCATTGCGCCATGATCACGTCGTTAATCCGCTGCAATTCATGGAAATCGTTGCCCCGGCGGTATAACCGGTTGGACATATCACCGGCCGCGCCCTGCATGACTAAAGGATACACGCCCCACCGCTGCTGCAGGGAACGTGCCAGAGATCCGGCCAAGTCGCCGCTGACGAATAAATTCTGCGGTCCCAGCACTGTCGGATGGCAGGTGAAATGGAGGATTCCGCCGACAATCCGCTCGCCGGACCGGAATTCAATCGTCGTCAGGCTTTTATCCGCCGGTTTGTCCTTACCGTTGCGGTTGCCGTAACACCCTTCGATCTGGAGAGTGCACGCGTAAGCCTGAACTTCCTCAAACCCGTTTTCGAAGCATTTCTCGACAGCTTTCAGAATCTGGGCATGAACGAAATCCATATAACCGGGAACCGCGGCTTTTTCCGTTCCGAAAAACGGGGAGACCGAATCATATTCGGGTCCTGAATGGGTGTGGGTGAAGCTGATTGTGATAGCTTCCTTCGCAACGGAATACCGGTGGGCAAGCTCGCTGCGAAGACGGTCACTTTCCATCTTACTTAAGCCGGCCAGATCGACGGACACCCAGATCAAGGTTGTTTCTTCCACCTTCAAAACAAGCGCGCTGGCCCAGAGATCGTCCGCGACGCCGAGAGCTTTTTCGGTCCGAATCGCGTGGCCGAGAAGGTAACATGGGAAAAATGGACCTTCCGGCGTGATTCGAGTGCGGCTGCTGCTGATCTGCATTTCTTCTCCTCCTTCAATACAGGCGGAACTCCAGAGGTTCCGATTTATGCCTGTTTGTTATCCAAATTATAAGCATTTTAAAAATTGGATGAAATACACTTTACTTCCAGAAGCTTGCGGACCTCGAGTGATGATCTTGATCCGCCGTGAACGAACCGCAGCTGAAAAAGAACTGCCGGTAATTTGTTCCTCAGGTCATAAATTTAGATAAGAAAGAGGAGGAACAGGAACTTAAAGGACAGGATTGCTCCCGGCTCCGCTTTCGGGCGATGCTGAAAATTTCTAATTTCATGGTAATGATGGATTACTTATTGAAATTTTTACCAGGCAGATCCTTGTTAGAATAAGCCTGTTTATGGGAGGTGTTTCATTCGTGACACAAACGATAAAAAAAGGCAAAGTCGGAATGAATCTGACGGAAGGCTCCATTCTGCGCTGCCTGGTGATTTTTGCGATTCCCATTGTGCTGACCAATCTGGTTCAGCAATTATATTCGATGGTCGATCTGGCAGTGATCGGCCAGTATGTCGGCACGCTGGGAACGATCGGCGTCAATACCGGGGGCGAGATCGCTGACCTGGTCGCACCGATTGCGATGGGCTTCTCCACCGCGGGACAGATTTATATTTCCCAGCTGTACGGCGCCCGGGAAGAGGGGAAGATCAAGAAAACGGTCGGCACGTTGCTGAGCTTCATGATTCTCATTTCAATCGTGCTGGCGCTCGCGGCGATTTTCTTTCATACACCGATTCTGAATCTGATCAATTGTCCGAAAGAGGCGATGGATCAGGCGAGTGCCTACATGGTGATCACAGCGATCGGGTTTCCGTTTATCTTCGGTTATTACGCTGTCTGCGGAATCCTGCGGGGAATGGGCGAATCCAAGCGTCCGCTGATCTTTATTCTTGTGGCAGCGGTGATTAACGTCGTATTGGACCTGGTGCTCGTGGCTGGGTTTCACATGGAAGCGGCCGGGACGGCGATCGCCACGGTGCTGGCGCAGATCGGATCGTTCGGCGCGGCGTTTATTTTCATGCTCAGAAACCGTGAAAAGTTTGACTTCGAAGCCAGGCTGTCCTATTTTAAGCTGGACGGCGAAGTCATGAAAATTATTATTAAACTGGGCGTTCCGCAGGTAGTGCGCAGTCTGTTAGTCCGGTTCTCCATGTTGTGGGTCAATTCGACGGCTAATTCCTACGGCGTCATCGTTTCCAGCACCAACTCCATCGGCAACAAGCTGCAGAAGTTCCTGGAAGTCTTCGTTCAGGGCGTCGATACCGCATCCGCTTCCATGGTGGGACAGAATCTGGGGGCGCGGAAGATTGAACGGGCCGGCAAAACAACAATCTATACGCTGGGCTGCACGTTAGTCTGCGCGACGGTGACCAGTCTGTTATGCCTGTTCTGTCCAAAGGTGATCTTCGGTCTGTTTACTAAGGATCCGCTGGTTCTGGATCTCGGCGTTACCTTCTTACGCATCTTCATCCTGCATTTCTTCGTCTCCGCGGTGATCGGCGCTTTCCAGGCCATGGTTACCGGCTGCGGTTTCGTCGAGCTGGGATTTGCGATCGGTATCCTGGACGGCGTTGTCTGCAAGATCGGTCTCAGCCTGATCTTTGTCAATCTCTTCCAGATGGGCTATCAAGGCTTGTGGTGGGGCGTCGCCTGTTCGCGGATACTTCCATGTCTGATCTGTATCGGCTATTACTGCAGCGGGAAGTGGAAAACCCGGAAACTGCTGACATCCGGTTCCTGAAAGGAACGATCAAGCGGTCAACGCGGGATCGGCGAACGAACCTCCCTTTCTAAACCGATCCCGGTTCCGACTGACTTTGTCTGCGCGTCAACATCCAGACGCAAAGCTTTTGGGGAGCTTGCAGGATAGCGCCGTCAGGCATAATGCTTGTTCAAAGCGAAATTCAAAGAGAAAAGAAAAGGTGGAATCAATTACGATTTCACCTTTTTACAGAATTAATTAGTTTAAAATTATTTTATTCATGCCCTGAGAAAGGCATGAAATTTCGGTATGTCTGAATCAGAGCATTACGTTTTTCATTTTTCGCTGACAAAGCTGCATAAAAGTCTTTCCCGGTTCACTCAATTCCCCTTTCCGCCAGGCGAGAACCAATGTAATTTTCCGCTTGCGGTTAAATGGGATAAACAATACGTCATTCTTTTCTCCGGGAATGGTTTTGTAGGGAAAGATTGAAACTCCGACGTTGGCTTTCACAAAACTGATCGCGAAGTTACAGTATTCAATTTCCAGATATTGCACATTTTTAGCGGATTGATTGATTTCCTGAACGATATCCTGTATCCATTGATCATTATGCGTGGTGATGATGATCGTTTTGCCGTCCAGGTCCTCAGGTTCGATTTCATTTTTCTGAGCTAACGGGTCTTCATGATTGACGACGCAGTAAAACTGGGATTGTTTCAGTTCAATATACTCCAGCTCAGGATTGTTTTTAACCCAGCAATCATAAGTAAACATCATATCGACTGTCTTAAACCGCAGGGGATCGCAGCCGCTGCTGATATTGACCGGCACTGAGTCCAGTTGAATCTGTGGACAGCACTTTTGAAATTCCAATAATAAAACGGGATAACAGTTTAAAATCACTTCCGGCGTAAAGCCAACGGTCAGTGCCTGGCTTTCCCGATAGATTAGAGCAGCCCGTTCGATCGCTTCTTGATGCATGTCGTAGATCTTCCGCAGCTCATCAGCATAAGCCGCTCCGGCCGGCGTCAGCGTGACTGAATGTTGATCGCGGAAAAACAGTGGAAAACCGAGTTCTTCTTCAAAATGCCGAAGTTGATAAGAAACAGTGGAAACGGAAAGAAACATTTTTTCAGCAACAGCGGCGAAGCTCTTAGTTTCTGCCAGCTGTAAAAAACAAATGATCTGTCGTGTATTCATTGGCAACCTCCTGGGTTATGAAAGGATAGGATAACTCTCATTTTATCAATGAAATCACAAACCAGCAAGGGCGTTAGAATAATTAAAAAGCTAAATTAAATTTTAAAACACATAAATCAACAAGGTTGTGTATGATTGAACTAGAGAAATGAGGAAGAGAAAATGAAAAAACAGTATTCACGCAGAGAATTTCTGAAGGCTGGTTCCGCGGCAGCGTTGTCAACCGCTGTGCTGGGACTTCTGAGCGGCTGTTCATCGGATCCGCAGTCCGCACCGCAGAAAAGCGAAGGTTATGATCCGAAAGGGCTGATCCAGTATATGAAGGAGAATCCAGCCAGCTGGATGTCCGTGGATAATGGATACTGGTCGGAGAAACCGGAGGATAAACCGACCGTGGAGGAATTGACAAGGATGTGCGACGTCGCGATGATGGCGCAGCTGGCGGTTCAGTTTAGCGAGGTGTTCTGCGTCGTGCTGCAGGATGTTCAGGATCAGTTCGACGTTGTCGGCGACTATTGGGATACGTTGTTTAACGCGAAAGGGCGCAGCGTAACCGAAGGCACAGCGACAATTTTGTTCTATGCCGATAAAATTTTGCCGCAGGAGGAACATGCCACGCCGTATGGCAGTTATGTGGACAGCACAACCGGCAAGGAAAGCGAGGTCGGCAATTTCTACAGTCAGAGTGCGACGAACGCCTATCTGGATACCGGAATTGCGATGGGCTGGATGCAGTTCGCGGCCCATGCGCTGGGGTATAACACCCATATTTTCGGCGGTTTGTATGGGGAAGCAGCCAAGAATGATCCGACCCGGTATATTGACGGAAAAGGCTTAAAACGCGGCTGGGGCTTTGTGCATACCTTTGGCGAGGATATCAAAGATATTCCGGTTGACGGCAATATGAAGCTGGTCGGCGCAATGGTAATCGGCAAGGTTGCCGAAGGGGAAGATGCGATGACGGCGGCTTCCAAACATATGCGGCCGTCAAATTATTCCTTCTATGACGGTGTTCCGGGAGAAAAAACGACGATTCCATCCAGCTCGGATGCGACAACAGCGCCGACTGCCGATGCGACGACAGCGCCAACGTCTACGGGAACGCCAGAATAGAAACTAGAGATTAGATCAACGATAAGAAATTTGTAACGAAAAAGCATTTCAATTTCTAACAAAAACCATCCCTGTCAAGTGAGATGGTTTTTGTTTCTTTCGTTGAAGCAGAATCAAGCTTAACGCTGGAGGAAACTAAATCTAAAGTTTTCCTGTCGGGAGTGTCAGATCCTACAAGAAAATAGGAGGAAAACAGCGTACAATAAAACCAGAAGAAAAAGGGGGGGAGTCCATGCCATCGACACAGGAACAGCGGCATGTTTACTATGACCGCGATTTGGAAATTGAAGCGTACAATCTGGGTGGGATTGTTCAGAAGTTTCCAAACCATTTTCATGAATTTTATGTCCTGGGTTTTATCGAAGGGGGAAAACGGCATCTGTGGTGCCGGGGCGAGGAATATGACGTGAGCGCCGGGGATCTGATTTTATTCAATCCGCGGGATAATCACTATTGCGCGCCGATCAACGGTGAGATTCTGGATTACCGGGCGGTAAATATCAACCCGGATGTTATGCGCAAAGCCGTCAGGGAAATTACCGGGCGGGATCAGCTGCCGCGGTTTACGCAGAACGTCGTGCCGCAAAGCGAAATCGCATCCTTGATCGCAGATGTGTACGACGCGATCTTAAGCGGGGCGCCGAAGCTGAAAAAAGCCGAAGCTTTTTATTTTTTGATCGAACAGGTGCTCCAGGAATATGCGGTAGATTTTGATCAATGTCCCGCTCCGCAGCCCAACCCGCAGATTCAGGCGTTGTGTCAATATATTGAGGACCATTACGCGGAGAATATCACACTCGAAGAGTTGGCCGGGCGGGCCGGGTTTGGCAAGTCATATCTGCTGCGCTGTTTTACCCAGCAGATCGGCGTGTCGCCTTACCGCTATTTACAGACGATCCGGATCGATCGGGCCAAGAAGCTGCTGGAACAGGGAATGGCGCCGATTGAAGCGGCGGCCATGACCGGCTTCGCGGATCAGAGTCATTTCACCAATTACTTTAAAGACTTCATTGGTCTGACGCCGAAGCAGTACCAGCGGATTTTTACTAAGCCGCAGGAAAGCATGGATCCGGATCATGAATAACGACCGGCAGCGAATCGGCCAGGCCGCGGCGCTGGTCACGATTCTGATCTGGGGGACGACGTTCATTTCCACCAAGGTTCTGTTGGATACGCTGTCTCCGGTGGAAATTCTGTTTCTGCGGTTTAGCCTGGGCTATCTGGCTTTGTGGCTGACCGCTCCACGAAGGCTGCGGTTGACCGACCGGCGGCAGGAAGGCTTATTCGCATTGGCCGGACTGTGCGGCGTTACCTTATATTATGGATTTGAAAATTTGGCGCTGAGCGCAACCCGGGCGTCGAACGTCGGGGTAATCATCTCCATCGCCCCTTTCTTTACCGTCCTGTTCAGCGCGGTTTTCCTGAAAGAGAAACGGCCGGGTCTGCGCTTTTTCGCAGGGTTTCTGATCGCTATGGCAGGAATTATGCTGATCAGCTTCAATCAGGAAGCGGTTGAGATTCACCCCGCAGGCGACGGGTTGGCTGTGCTGGCCGCGATGATCTGGGCAGTCTATTGTCTGCTAAGCCGGCGGATTTCCGAGCTGGGCTATAACGTGCTCTTAGCGACGCGGAGAACCTTTTTTTATGGCTTACTCTTCATGCTTCCGCTGACGTTCACGCAATTCTCAGTTTCACTTCCGACGATCCTGCGGCCGGAAATCCTGTTCAATTTAGTCTTTTTAGGACTAGGGGCTTCCGCGCTGTGCTTTGTTACCTGGAATCTGGCTGTCGGGATTTTGGGCTCGGTGAAGACCAGCGTTACCATCTATATCGTCCCTGTGATTACCGCGGTCGCTTCCGCGCTGGTTCTCCATGAACCACTGACGCCGAAGGTGATTCTGGGGCTGGCTTTAACGTTAGGCGGCCTGGTGCTGTCGCAGAATATCAATCAAGAAAAGGAGCAGAAAGAACAATATGGAACACTCGAATGAAAAATGCGTCATGGTGATCAACGCCGAATTGCCCTTGGGCTTAATCGCAAACACCGCCGGAATTTTAGGCGTCACCTTAGGCAAGCTGGCGCCGCAGATCGTCGGCGAGGATGTTGTCGATCAAAGCGGAAATTCCCATCTGGGTGTCGTCGCGATCCCGGTTCCCATTCTCAGCGTATCCAAGGAGAAGCTGAAAACCATTCGGGAACAGTTGTATCAGCCGGAGTTCTCCGACCTGATCGTCGTTGATTTCTCCGACGTCGCGCAAAGCTGCAAGAACTATCCGGAATACATTGAAAAGGCCGCCGCGGTGACCGAAGAAGAAATCACGTACTTTGGCATCGGTATTTATGGGCCGAAGAAGCGGGTAAACAAGCTGACCGGCGATCTGCCGCTGCTGCGCTGATCCGCGCCTGTTACTCTATGATCTGGAAGGAAACCCAATGAAGGTGCTTGAGGGCGCTGTGAATTTTACCGTGGATTACGCCGGCGGAGAAGTGTTCTACCGTTACGTGATCAGAGAGGAAAATCATGCGTTTCAGCTTGAAGCCGATGAACAGGGCGGACTGGTGTTCATCGAGTGGGAAGAAAACGAACAGACCCATACGCTGTCAAGACCCGATGAAACGGAGCGAATTCTGCGGGAAAATCAGGATTCCAGTCTTCTGGGCATCAGCGATGGGGTGACGCCGGTGAAGCTGACGGTCGGCGGTCAGACGCTTGCGGAAGCGCCGGGCCTTTCCTTGATCGAGAAAAATGTGTTCAAGCAGGCGCAGGCTGTGGACAGGCAAAGACTGCAGGCAAAAGAAGTGACGCTGCGGACAAGCGACGGCCGCTGGGAATCGGAAGTCTGCGAAGCGATCGGCTTGTTAAGCGAGAACAAGCTCGCCTTTTGTCAGGATCAGAAATGGGGCTATTGGCAAGGCGCCGGGGAATAACCGGGTCTTACCTTTTTCCTGATCAATTTCTTTTCAGCTGTAACTCGGATCGTTGAAATAATCCAGAGAATCACAAGACATTTTAATGCTTTTAAGCCCGCTTCGTGGTATATTATTGATGTGAAAACAGGAGGATATATCATGAATAGAAAACCTTTAGTTCTTGTTGTCATGGACGGCGTCGGATTAACCGATAAGGACAACGGCAATGCGGTCAAGCATGCCTACACTCCGAATCTGGACGCGTTGATGGCAACCTGCCCAAATACGAAAATCAAAGCGCACGGAACCGCGGTCGGTCTGCCGAGCGACGCCGATATGGGAAACTCCGAAGTCGGTCATAATGCGTTAGGCTGCGGCCAGATTTACAGCCAGGGCGCAAAACTGGTCAACGAGTCGATTGAAACCGGCGCGATCTATACTTCGGATACCTGGAAGGAACTGATCGCCAACGCCAAGGGTCACACGTTGCATTTCTTAGGTCTGTTGTCGGACGGCAACGTGCATTCCCACATCAAGCACCTGGAAGCGATGATCCGCGAAGCGAAAAAGGAAGGCGTGGAACGGGTTCGTCTGCACGTCCTGCTGGACGGCCGCGATGTTCCGGAAACCTCAGCGCTGATCTATGTTGAAGAAATTGAAAATCTGTTGGCCGAGCTGAGCGACAGCACCTTTGATGCGAAGATCGCCAGCGGCGGCGGTCGGATGGTCATTACGATGGACCGTTACGAAGCCAACTGGAATATGGTGGAAAAGGGCTGGCATATCCATGTCCTGGGCGAAGGCCGTCAGTTTGCTTCCACGAAGGAAGCGATTGAAACCTATCGCAACGAGCTGCACTGCTCCGATCAGGATCTGCCGGGCTTTGTCATCGCTGAAAACGGACAGCCGCTGGGAACAATCGAAGACGGCGACAGCGTAATCCTGTTTAACTTCCGCGGCGACCGCGCGATCGAAATCTCCAAGGCGTTTGAAATGGCAAACTTCGACGCGTTTGACCGCGTCCGCTTCCCGAAGGTGGTTTACGCGGGTATGCTTCAGTATGACGGCGACCTGCACATCCCGGAAAAATTCCTGGTGACGCCGCCGCACATCACCAACACGTTATCCGAATATCTGGTGAAGAAGGGTATCCGTTCCTACGCGATCTCGGAAACGCAGAAATTCGGTCATGTCACTTATTTCTGGAACGGCAACCGTTCTGAGAAATTTGATGAAAAGCTGGAAACCTGGGTTGAAATTCCTTCCGACGTCGTTCCTTTCGAACAGCGGCCTTGGATGAAGGGCGCGGAAATCAGTGACGAACTGATCAAAGCGATTGAATCCGGAGACTATGACTTCTACCGCGTCAACTATCCGAATGGCGACATGGTTGGGCATACGGGCAACTATGAAGCGACGATCATCGGTATGGAAACCGTCGATCTGTGCCTGAAACGTCTGATGGATGCCTGCGATAAAGCGGGAGCGATCATGATCGTTACGGCCGACCATGGCAATGCCGACGAGATGGAAGAAAAGAAGAAGAATCCGGAAGACAAGGCGAAACCGAAAACTTCGCATACGCTCAATCCGGTTCCATTCATCATCCGCGGGGCGGACATTGAATTAAAAGACGGTGATTTCGGTTTAAGCAATGTCGCGGCGACTGCCGTCGAGCTGATGGGCCTGGAAGTTCCGGAAGGCTGGAACGAAAGCATGTTGGCAAAGAAGTAAAAAAGTATTCCGAAGAACAAACAATCCCTCTGAGTTGTGGTATCATAAACTCAGAGGTTTTCTTTACCCGCGGCGATGCCGGAAAGCGCGGTATCCTGCAATAAACTGAGTTTAAGAGTTTGCGCGTCGGCCGGAAAGTTTCAGCGCCGGTCCGTACCGTCCGGCAGACGGGAAGGCCGCGGATTCAATTTGAAACTTGATTCGGGTTAAGAAAATCAGATTCCCATTCCCTGAGACATTTATCAAAAAGGAGGAGAATTATGCGAAAAAGATTATTGATCATCCTGGCCTGCGGCCTGTTGGCGAGTGCCGGCTGCACATCCGCGGTTGAACAACGGACATTCAGCGAAGATGGAAAAACAGCCGTCGCTTATCAGGAAACGTTGTTGGAAACGCAGAACAAACAGACTGAACAGATCGCGGCCCAAGCAACGGGCGGAACGCTGGACAATCCCGTCGTGATTGTCAATCCGTATGGGTTAAGTCCGCTGAGCGCTTTGATTCAATTCGACACTGAAACCGCGGAACCGGTCACGGTCATTGTCAAAGGCAAACAGCCGCAGACGGACCTGACCTGGACTTATGAACCGTCAACCTCGCATTGCTTGCCGATCATCGGATTGTATCCGGAACAGAAAACCACGGTTCAGCTGATTGTCGATGATATGGTGAAAGAATTGGAGATTGAAGGTCAGGCTCTGCCGGAAAACGCGTTTATGGCCGAAGTTACAATCGAGCATCAGAATCCGCAGCCGAATCAGCTGATCTTCACAACACCGTCCAGTACCGGCTATGCCACGGGTTATGACAGTCAGGGCGAAATCCGCTGGATTTTGAATGTGATGATGTTATGGGATTTGAATTTGCTGGAAGACGGGCGGATCACGCTGAGTACGAACCGGCTGCTAGACAGTCCCTACTACACGACAGGATTTCTGACGATGGATTTACTGGGGCATATCAACGCGGAATACAGTGTGCCGGGCGGATATCATCACGATCTAGATCAGCTGCCTAACGGCAATTTCCTGATCGCCTCGGATGACTTCAGCGGATCGACCGTGGAGGATGTGATCGTGGAGGTGGACCGGCAAACGGGGGCTGTCGTGAAGTCCTTTGATCTGAAAACGATCCTGCCGCAGGATCAGGGAAAGAGCTTGAACTGGACGGCCAAGGATTGGTTCCACAACAACAGCGTCGATTATAATCCGGCGCAGAACACGCTGACGGTTTCCGGACGGCATCAGGACGCTGTGGCGGTGATCGACTACGATACACAGGAACTGATCGCCATCATTGGTTCGCCGGACGGCTGGCCGGAAGAAATGAAGAAATATTTCCTGACGCCGGAGGGTGAAAATTTCGAATGGCAGTGGGCTCAGCATGCCGCGACCTGGTTGGACGATCGGCATATCATGATGTTTGATAACGGGATGTACCGGTCGAAGACTGAAGAGAACGCCGTAGCGGCAGAAGATAATTATTCCCGCCTGGTTGTTTATGAAGTCGATTTAGAGGCCAGGACAATCCGGCAGGTCAAGGAATATGGCAAAGAACGGGGGTATACTTATTATTCTCCGTATATCAGCGACGTTGATTTCCTGGGAAATGACCAGTGGCTGGTGACTTCAGGAGGAATCTCCTGGCTGGACGGCAAGATTAACAACATGCCGGGATCACTGACGACTTATGATCGGATGGAAGCCTATGTGACCCTGATCGAAGGGAATCAGGAACAGTTTGAGATTAAAATCCCGGCGAATATTTACCGGGCTGAGATGATCGATGTTTCCAAGACGACGATGACACCGTTGGAATCCGGAAGGTTATTGGGGAGTCTGGGCGTTACGGCATATCAAACGGAAGACGATCTGGAGTCCAAACTGAAATTCAGTGAAGCTCAGCCGATCGAGGAGGAACTGGCTGCGAAACTGACGTTAACGCAGGAACAGGACCGCTTGATGGTCACGGCAACGTTAAACAAGCATGATAATCTCGACCTCATTCTGGCGAAGGAGGAGGAAGTGCGGATTTATCCGGTTCAGACGGATACGCAGCCGGGGATGTGCGTGGCGGTTTTTAACCAGCCGAAATCGCCGGACGTCGCAACGTTAATCCAGACGGTCAGCGCGGAAGGGCTGGACGGAACATGGCATGTGTACTACCAGTTCAATAAGCAGCTGATCGACGCGCGTCAGATTTATCGGAACTGACGATGGGACAGAAAGAAAAACAGAAACAGGCAGCCTGGACAGAAGCTAAACGCCGCTGCCGGTTAAGTGTAAAAGAGATTGAGATGGCTAAACAATTGGGGATGACGCCGAAAAGCTTAATCAAAAATATTCCTGCGCCGTCACAATCCTGGAAGCTTCCAGTGAAGGATTGGATCCGGTCGTTGTACTTTGAAAAATTCGGCGTGGATGAGGAAGATGGACTTCCTTTCTGAATTGCACGCTTTTCATTGATGGCATAAAAAATCGGGAATGAAGAAGTTCCCGATTTTTTATTTCTCCTGACGATAACATTGGTAACGGAATGAATATTGATCTGCGTGGTAATAAGTTTCGGTGTATTCAAACGGCGTATTGTCAGTGAGATACGAAATATGCGTACTGAGGACGACGTCCCGTTTCTCGCTCATCTCTAATGCCTTTTGGATTTCCTTGCTCGGCATGACGACGCTGATGGTCGTATCATTGTAAGCCAGCTGTAAATTCAATTTTTCTTCTAAATACTGATACAGTGACTTTTCCAGATAAGTAATGTCTAAATATGGCACTTTGACTACAGAAATGTAATTATAACTGACGGCCATCGGCTTTCCATCACCTAAGCGCAGTCTGATAAAATAATGGATAAAATCATTCTCTTTGAGCCCGAGCTTCTCCATGATTTCCGGAACTTCTTTCGCGCAGATGACGGAATACTGAAGCAGTTTAGCTTCTGTTTTAATTCCAGCGCGCCGGTGTTCTTCGGAAAAGGAAAGCATTTCCGGTATTTTCCGTTCGATTCTCGGCCCGCGTACAAAGCTGCCCTTGCCTGGAATCCGTTCGATGTATTCCTGATCAGAAAGATGAGTCAGCGCTTTATTCACAGTCATTCGGCTGACGTTAAACTGCGCGCACAGCTCGTTTTCAGAAGGAAGCTTATCTCCGCGATGAACTTTTCCGTGTTTGATTTGTTTAATGATATACTCTTCAATCTTCTGATATTGAAGCTGTTTCTTTGCCATGGTGTTCCTCAACTCTCTATCTGAAATCATTTTACCATAAATATCCAGGAATTCGTATTTCTTCAGATGGAATTACGAAGTAACTAGTTTGCTTCCCGCTTTTTTATGGAACTGCGGATCCGCGGCAAGGAAAGGATTGATGCCCAGCTTGTAGGGAATCCGCGATGAAATGATCTGCAGCGGCAGAATGTACTCTAAAACATGGAAGTCCGGATCGTCAGTCATCGGTAATAAACAATCTTTGCTTGTCGCAATTGAAGGCGGAAGCTTCCCGCCGATGATATATTGATGATTGGTCGTTTCCTTGATCACAGAATGGATTTTGATCAGTCGGTCTTTTTCATAGGGATCCGGACTAGCAAGATAAATGAGTCGGGTATCATTTTGAATCGAATTGTAGATACCGTGACAGAATTCTTCCAGCTCATAACCGACGATACCGAAACGGAGAGTTTCCAACATTTTCAGCGAGCCTTCCAGCACATTGGCATAGTTATTGCCATAGCCTAACACCAGGATTCTCCGGCCTTCGATTAATTCTTCCTGCATTGCGTCCACCCAGCGAGTCGCCGCAGGGATGATCGCGTCATAATTAGTAATTACAGTGTTCAGCCGTTGAATCAGCTCCTCAGCTTCTGAATCGCTGATTCGTTTTAAACACAAAGCACTTTCAATTCCGAGCAGCCACAAAATGAGGACGGTGGCGGTGTATCCCTTGGTTTTGGCAATGCTCAGTTCCGCGCCGCATTCCATAAGCAGATGAACGTCGGATAATCGGAAAATCAAGCTTTTTGAATTTTCACTTAAACCGGCGGTCATGCATTGATGCGTCTTCGCTTTTTCCAGGGCATCCGCGGTAGAGTAACTGTTTCCACCTTGGGAAATTCCCAGTACTAACGTATTTTTTGAATAGATTTTCTGTTGGGTTGTGAATAAAGAAGGCAATTCAGCGCGAACTCGGATTTGAAGCAGATTTTCCATAATTCGCCGGGCTGCCAACGCCGCATGATAAGAGGTTCCTGATCCGCACAGAACAAGTTCATCAACATTCTTTTCCTGGAGCAGAGTACAGAATGGACGGGTGATCGTTTTTCGTTTCTGAAGAATATTCAATAATACATCTTTTTCTTCCAGAATATAATCATACATCGTGATCTCAGTCATTGTGTTTTCTCCTGTTTCAACATCGGGATACCGGAAACAAACGTTTGAAGAATCTGATAGTCATCATTATAAATCGTAAGATCTGCCTGATATCCAGTTTCAATCAAACCTAAATGATCGTCCAGCTTCAACATGCGCGCCAGATTGATCGTCGCTGCGTTGATGGCACAGACTTCGTCGAGGCGTCCTAAGGTTTGAAGATTACGGACAGACTGGATCATCGTTATACAGGATCCCGCCAGCCGGCCGTCAGGGAGCCGGCCGACTCCATCTTCGCCAATTGTCACCTTGCGGTCGACCGATTCATAATAGCCGGGTTTTAATCCTTTATAACGGGAGGAATCGGTAATGACAACCAGACGATCTTTGCCTTTGCACTTGCCGATAATATTGATAACGGAAGGATGAACGTGAATGCCGTCGGCGATAACCTCAGAGTACAGATCGTTACAGGATAACGCGGCTCCCGGCAGTCCTGGCTTTCGGTGATGAAGTGGATTCATACTGTTGAAACAATGAACGACAGAGGTTGCGCCATCCTCAACCGCCTGCATCATTTCCTCATAACTGACGCCGGAGAAGCCCACCGCAACTTCCAATCCGGAAGCGGCGCAGTACTTTAAAAGCTGATGCTGATCATCTTTTTCCACAGCGATGCCAACGCGGATGATATGCCCGCCGGAAGCTTCCATGAAACGGTCAAATTGCGCGATATCTGGCTTTTGAATTAAATACTTATCATAAGCGCCGGGATATTCGTGAGAAGTGTAGGGACCTTGCAGGAAAATTCCAGGAATATGAGCGCCATTCTCATTTTTTTCTTCCATGACGGAGCGGATAGCCTGAAGCGCCTGAAGAATCCGGGGTTCCGAACGCGTCACGGTGCCCGGTAAAAAAGAAGTAACACCTTCCTGCGGTAAATACTTTTGCCAGATCCGAATGGTTTCCGGATCTCCGTCGGAGGCGTCGCCGCCCGCATAGCCATGGGTATGCACGTCGATCAAGCCTGGGATAATCCGGGCGTGTCCATAGGATTGGGAATTCTTCAGGATACTTTTGTGAATTTCGGTAATTTTCCCATTTTCCAGTTTTAAGGTAGCGGGAATAAATTGTTCGTGGATCCAGACACGTTGACTGCTGATAAAGACCATTAGCGATTCTCCTTTCCGCTGATTCGTGATCAGCACCTGACTACTTTGTTGTTGGTTAAATTATATACCACGATTGTTTAAATTGGAATAAAAATATATACAAGTTTAAAAATATGTATTGCATAACTGTGAATTTTATTTATAATGAAATCATAACAACCCGATGAAGTAAGGAAAGGTAATCATTTCTGAATGAATAACACTTCATCATACAAGTCGGTTATCAGAATGTAGAAAGGAGGACCGCGGCAGTTCAGTATTTCGACAAGATACTTTCCACATAATGAAAGGGGTAGACTTATGACAATCTTACAGATTTTGTTACTCACTCTGTGGGCAGGCTTCTCTCAGGTCGATCAGATGACGTTCAACCTGCTGCCCAGCGGCATTATCCCGACGGCAATTTTTACAGGGCTTGTGGTTGGAAAACCAGAATTGGGATTACTTGTCGGAGGCACGCTTCAATCTTATGCCTTAGGTTTAGGAATGTTTGGCGGAGCTTCGATTCCTAACTATCCGGTTACAGCGATTATCGTTGTCGCCTTGTCCGCATCCGCTGCGGATGTACCGGCAACGATTGCCTTGATTGGTATTCCGGTAGCAACGCTGACAGTTCAGATTGATGTTTTCGGCCGCTTCTTAAATACTTTCTTCCAGCACCGTGCGGATAAATACGCGGCTCAGGGTAATTCCCGGCAAGTCGCTTTCAGCAATCATTTGGGTGTTTTAAGCTGGTCCTTATCGCGGATGATCCCTGTCTTTGTTGCTTTATGCTTAGGGCCAACCTTTGTCGATACCCTGAATACGATTATGCCGCCGTGGCTCAGTTCCGGTTTGTCCATCGCCGCGGGGATGTTCCCGGCTGTCGGTTTTGCGATCTTATTAAAATATTTGCCAATCCGCTCCAATCTCCATTTTCTAATCCTGGGTTTTGCGTTAACGGCATGGGCGGGAATGCCGACCTTGGCTGTGGCGACGTTCGGCGCGGCCGCCGCAATTGCCGTTTATTACCAGGCGGGGAAGACCGGGAAATCCAATACTGGAGGTGAAATTGATGAGTAAGCAGTTTACAAAAAAAGATATCCGCAGATTATCCTATCGCTGGTCATGGAATCGGTCGTTAGCCTGGAATTATGAGAAAATGATGACGGCCGGCTACATGACGACGATGCTTCCGGTTATTGACAAGCTCTATCAAGATGATCCGGAAGGGCGGAAGAAAGCCTTTGAAACGCACAGCGTGTTCTTCAACTGCGAACCGAACCTGACCAATATTATTCTGGGGATGGACATCGCGATTGAGGAAGAAATGGGGGCTGAAGGTCTTGAGACTGTCGCGGGGATTAAAGCCAGTTTAATGGGACCGTTTGCAGGTATCGGAGATACGTTGTTTACCAGCGTCTTAGCGACAATCTTTGGCTCTATTGCAGTGACGACCGCTTTGGAAGGCAGCTATTTTGGAATTATATTATGGGAAATCTGGCTGTTCTTCGTGATGTTTGGATTGCGTCCTTATTTGATGCAGTTAGGTTATACCCAGGGCATTAAGCTGGTTACAACTCTGAGTGGAAAACTAAATCAGATTACGCAGGCTGCCAGTGTTTTGGGGATTATGGTTGTCGGCTCCATGGTCGCTTCTTTGGTAAAGGTGAATTTTGGGACGCTGACTATCATGGGTACAGAATTTGATCTGCAGACGAAATTATTTGATGCGATTATGCCGAAGTTCGGCGCGGTTCTGGTAGTCGCTTTATGCTATTGGGTTTTAGGTAAAATCGGCATGAAATCTTCGCGTCTGATCCTGATGATTATGGCGCTGGCAATTCTCTGTTCCTTCCTTGGCGTTTTGGTGCCATAAGATGAAAATCATTGTCAACGCTGACGATATGGGATATACACGAGGTGTCAGTGAAGGAATTATCGAGGGTTATGAAAAGGGAATCGTTACATCAACCACCGTGATGTGCAATATGGATCAAGCTGCTCAAGCCGCTCAACGGCTTCGATCGGTTCCGGGACTCGGAACTGGGGTTCATTTAACGTTGACCTGCGGAAGGCCGTTGACAAAAGCGAAAACGTTAGTGGATCAGCATGGTGATTTCCTGAAAAACATACAGTTTTATAAAGTGTACGTTGATCCCGCTGAGGTGGAAGCTGAATTCCGTGCCCAAATTGAAAAATTTATCGAATTGTTCGGCCGCCGACCGACTCACTTGGATTGCCATCAGGGTTGTTACGACGGACAGACATTGACAATGACGCGCGTTGGCGGAATTGGCGAGGAACATAATACCGAGGAAATTTTGGCTGTAACGTTGGCTTTGGCGAAAGAGTATCAGCTTCCGATGCGGCGTCATTGCGAATACTTATGGCTGAGCTCCTATCATGGTGAACAAGCGACGCCTGAGCATTTTGTGGAAATGTTAGAGGAACATGCCGACGCAGAAAAATTGGAGTTTATGGTTCATCCAGGCTGGTGCGATTTAGAACTATATCAAAAAAGTTCTTATAGTTTAGAGCGGGTTCAGGAACTGGCCGGACTTTGCGATCCTACACTGAAAGAAGAGTTGAAGTTACGGAATATTGAACTAGTTCATTTCTAATACTGAGGAGCAGTCGTCTGTGATTATGACACAACGACTGCTTTTTTTGATATAGGAATTAGGCTTAGCCTGAATAGCGAGAGTTTTTTTCGTTTACGAATTTTCAAATTTGATTCAGCCGAGTCATAACCATTTCAGATTGATTGGAGAATTCTTTTGAGTTATAATGATGATGTAAAATTAACTCAAGAAAGTATTTTTTAGTTTTTTTAATTATTTTAGGGGGCTTTTTTCGATTTTCCGCAATATTAATGATAGGAGGTATCCTATTATGCAGAGAATCGACCGGCTCAGAACTTTAACCAGACAGGAAATTCAAAAAGTCAGATTTGTGTTCGCTCCTACGCATCCCGTCTTAGCGGCTTTGGATTATCGGAGTAACGATCTCTTTCGTTACACATTCGGTTCAGAGGATCAATTGTCCAACAAAATCCTGATTGCGTTTTTATCGGACTTGCTCGGCATTCGGATTGTCCGGCTGCAGATCCGGGAGAGTGAACCGGTGAAAACGAACGAAGACGAAAAAGGGATTCGTTTTGATCTGTTAGTAGAAATCTTTGATGATCAGGGAAGGGAGATGGTGGTTAATTTAGAAATGCAGAATTA
>NZ_QRUP01000018.1:0-80281 GCF_003459085.1 Holdemania filiformis
AAAATACTTTTTTGAGTTAATCTTTCTGAGCTCATTATAACTCAATACCGTTTTGTTTTCAATTTCCTTTTCTGATCTTTTGTGCTCTTCTTTCTATTTAAAAAGCTGTAACGTTTGTGCTACAGCTCTCCGATTGCTTTTTTCCTTTAAAATGAAACATTCACATTCTCACGCTGATCCAGCTCGGCCTGGAAAAAAGCTTTGGCTTCCGCATGAATCATTCCGGCGATCAGACTGGATGGAAACATCTGAAGCTTCTCGTTGTACCGCGCCACATTGGCGTTGTACGCCCGGCGGGCTGCCTGCAGGTGTTCCTCAACATCAGCGATCGTTTCCTGCAGCTGAAGGAAATTCACGGACGCCTGCAGCTGCGGATAGCCTTCCGCCAACATCATCAGCCGGTTCTGAGCCTGAGCATACTGATCCGCCAGTTCAGCCTTTTCTTCCAGCGTCATCGTCGCGCGCAGTCTTGTCAATTCAACCAGCGTCGTCTGTTCGTGCTTGACATACCCTTTCACCGTTTCCTGGATATTGGTCAGCGTATCATACCGTTTCACCAACGCGACGTCGATTCCCGACAAAGCTTCTTCACATTTAATCCGGCTCCGGACTAATTGATTGTAAAGAAATATGCCATATACGATTAATGCGATCGCCCCGATCAACAAAATCATCATCCTTCTTTCCCCTCCTTCTTATCTGGTTTATTTCTGTATTTTAAAATAAAATTTGCTTATTTCGCAACATTTTGAGCTTAAGGTTCCGGCCGTTCCCCGCGTTCTCTGCCAGCGAGATGAAGCAGATCGATCAGCTCGCACACCAGCTGTGCCTCCGTCCGGATCTCCTCCAGCTGCGCCGGCTTGATCGCCGTAAACACCGGCGGCTCAAAGCTGTTTTGCCGGTTATCCACTGCAACATGGAACTCATGGCCGAAAAAGCCATAATACATCCGGCCGTCGAGTTCATGTTCGGCCTGTTCCAGCTTTTCCATAAACGACGGCGTCAACAGGTAAAACGCTTCGTGTTCATCCTCGGCATACACCTCAAACTTTTCGTTAAAAGCTTCGCTTTCCATCTCAATCCGTTCCGTCTTTAATCCGCTGAACCAGCCGCCCGGCTTACCATTGGAGAGAAACTCCTTTTCCCTGACCAACAGATAGTGCCCGAAGCTTTTGGGAAATTCAAACACCATCCACGGGCCTTCAAACAACGTCGTCACCGTCGTCGTTTTCCCGGTATGCGTCACCTGCTGGGTCAGAATATCGCTGCGGCGAAACGGACAGCCGCGGTAGCTGCCGGAAAGCTGATCATCGCTGAAAAAACGGTTGCCCGTAGGAATGAAATGCGCGTCTTCAACCCATTCCTGGTTAAACCCCGCGTCGATATTCAATTCCACATCATCAAATATTTCTTTCAGCACCGCTAAGACAACCTGATTCTTATAAGCCCGGATATATTTCGGTTTTTCCGTCAGATTGATCGCCAGGATGAATCCCGCCCCGGCAAGCACGATCAGAATTCCAAGGGAAAAGCTTGTAAATAACAAGAGAATACCCAAGCCGATCAAACTGCCGCCGATCAATGTCGCCGCCATAATCCGTCCCCGCTGCCGGTTTAGCTGTGCTAAGATTTCTTCCAATCGAATTCCCCCATTCTTTTTTTATTATATCATGCCCAAACTCCGCGTTTGACGTTCTTAAGGAAATTGACAGACTCTGCTTAACCGCCGCAAGAAAAAAACCGAAACAGCGACGTCTGTCTATCCCTTCCGGTTTTAATCTGATCTATCCTTTTTTTCCTCATTCTCTACCGTCACAAGTCATTCGCTTAATCGCGGCGGAGCGCTTCAATCGGCGAAAGGTTCGCCGCTTTGCGGGCCGGCATAATCCCGAAGAAGATCCCGATGGCTGAGGAGAACAGCGTCGCGATCAGGATGGTGGACAGGCTGATGCGCGGAGTCAGCGGCATCACCAAGCACAACAGCTCTGCTCCGCCGATGCCCAGAATAATCCCGATGATGCCGCCAATCGCCGTGATGATCGCCGATTCGGCCAAAAACTGCCATAGGATCGAGCTTGTCCGGGCGCCCAGACCTTTGCGGATGCCGATCTCCCGGGTTCTTTCCGTAACCGACACCAACATGATGTTCATAACGCCGATTCCGCCGACTAAAAGACTGATCGCCGCAACAAAGGAGATAAACGTCGTGATCATGTTCAGCACTTCATTAATCTGCCCCATCTGTTCGTTGAATTCCTGCATCAGAAACGCACCTTTGCCCTGGGTCTGATGACGGCTGTCGAGCAGGCTCAGTGCCGATTGGGCGACCGCCGCGGAATATTCGTTGCCTTCGGAAATAATATAGATGCTTCCGAAATCATCCGTGCCGATATCAAACGCCTGCAGCGCGGTGTACGGCATTTCCATTGAAATCGGCGCACCTTCATAGGTTGTGGAAACAAAGGTTCCCTCGACGTCCTTCCGCACGCCGATGATGCGGATATCCTTGGTGACGTTCATCATCGAGGCTTCGATTGACATGCCGACGATATCGGCCGTCCCGAACAGCTTCTTGGCATCCGCTTCGCCGATCACGCCGACTAACCGGGCGTCTTCAAAATCCGACTGATCAAAATAGCGGCCGTGCAGCATCGGCTGCACCGACATCGCGCCCAGATCCGGATTGCCGCCGCTGATCGACAAATCGAAGGTGCCTTTCTGCGTCATCGCGCTGCCCCAGGCGCCCAGCGTCGGCGTAACGCCCTTGACATGTTCGATCTTCGTTTTGATCGTGTCGATGTCTTTCTCCGTGATCGCCACCGGTTCCCCGGCGGTGTAGTTCTGACTTGCGTAAATATAGATCTGACCCCCGGCGATACTGTTGAGTTCGTCGCTGATCGTTCCCTTGGCGCCGTTGCCGATCGCCATAATCATGATAACGGAGGAGATGCCGATAATAATGCCCAGCATCGTCAGAATCGACCGCCCCTTGTTGGCGCGGATATTCTTGACCGCCATCTTTATATATTCAAATAGCTGCGTCATCTGCGGCCTCCTTTACTGCTGGACAGGCGTAACCTGCATTCCCTCCTGCAATCCTGCGGCGGCGCTCAGCACGACCAGATCGCCTTCGCTGAGACCGGACTTAATCTCTGCAGCGTCATCGGAAGTCACACCGATTTCAATTGTTTTGCGGATTAACAGACCGTTTTCCACCGCGTAGACAAAACTGCCCTGACGATCGGTATTGATCGCTTCCACCGGCACCAGCAATGCGTTCTCCGCTTTGGCGGTGTTGACGGAAACCTTGGCCTCCACGCCTAAGAAGATGTTGTCGTCCGGATTATCGAAACGAACCTGGGCATGAATCACCGGCGTGCCCTGAGCGTTAGCCTCGGCCACCCGGCTGATTTTTTCAACTGTGCCGGTGTATTGATGACCGGCTAAGGTAATTTCTGCTTTTTGTCCGACTGCGATTTTTTCCAGGTCGTATTTCGTGATTGAAATTTCGACCATAACCTCACGGTTGGAAGCGACGGTAATCAGCTCTGTGCCTTCGGCGGTCGCGGCGCCTTCCTTGGTGTTGACCTTGGTGACGATGCCGGAGAATTCCGCCTTGATGCCGGCGCGGGCCAGCTGCAGCAGTTCGTTGGTGCTCATCGCGGCCAGCTCGCTCAGATTCGTATTCGCCTGCAGCTGGGTTTTCATTTCATTGGACAGAATCGAAGCCTGGGCGGAATCGCGGACACTCTCGCGCTTGGCCAATTCCGTTTCCTTCTGACTTAATTCCGTCGATGCTTTTTCCAGATCCGCCTGCAGCTGGACGACCTTGGCCGCCGCCGCGCCCCCGGCGCTTTGGAGCTGCTGGATCTCGTCGGCAATCTGCTTCTGACGCTGATCATTATCGGCCTGCGTCTTGTTCAGAACGTCCAGCTCACCCTGCAGCGTACTGATTTCCTGCTTCAGCTGCTCAATTTTATCGCTGGAATCCTCGATCGGCGCAGGACTGGCCGCAGGATCTGGTTCCGGCGGGTTGACAAGCGCATCCAGCTCCGCCTGTTTCTCGGCAATCAGCCGCTGCTTCTCGGCGATCTGCAGCTCCAGCTGGGCTTGCGTCGTTTCCAGATCAGCCGCTTCCTTCTGCAGCTCGGCAATTTTCTGCTGATTGGCCGCATTGCCGGCTTCCTGCCCGGCTTGTTCCTTCTGGGCCTGCGCCAGCTGATCCTTCAGTCCGGCCACCTTGCTGCGCAGATCGTTGGCCTCGGCATAAAGCTTTTCAGCATCGTGCTTAGCCTGGCTGTATTCGTCGGCCTTCTCGTTGCTTTTGTTCAAACTGTCGTGATATCCGCTGCGGGCCGCCGTCAGCTCCAGATTCGCTTTCTGCACCTGTTCCTGAATCGAATCCAGATCGTAGCCGACGATCAGATCGCCCGCGCTGACATTATCGCCGACCGCGACCGGCAGCTGCGCGACGTTGGCGCTGACCGGCGAGAAATACGTCTTCTCCGATAAAGAGGAAACCAGACCGCTGGTATCCAGCGTCTGCTCGACGCTGCCCCGCGTCACCGGCGTCACCGCGACAGACGGCAGCGAAGGCTTGCGCGTCAGATTCGAAATGACAACAGCCAGGACTAACAAGCCAACCGCCCCGAGCATAACGGTTTTCTTCTTCGGCATCGTCAGTTTCCGTTTTTGTTTATTTTTACCCGGCTTCTTTTCCAGTTCCAGTGTTTCGACTTCAACCCGTTCCACTTGTTTTTCATCCATTGTTACTTTCCTCCCTCGTTGATTGTATCTGAATCAATCTTCCCGTCGCGGATATGGATAATCCGCTTGGCCTGCGCGGCGATCTCATTGTCATGCGTTATCAGGATGACCGTGCGCCCGCTGGCGTGCATCTGTTTTAAAATCTGCAGGATTTCCTTGCTTGACGCGGAATCCAGATTGCCGGTCGGTTCGTCCGCCAGAATCAACGGCGGGGCTGCGGCGATGGCCCGCGCGATCGCAACGCGCTGCTGCTGCCCGCCGGACATCTGCGACGGCTTGTGATCGAGCCGGTGACCCAATCCGACCTTTTCCAGCGACGCCACCGCCAGCTGACGCCGTTCACGCTTGCCGATACCGCGGTAAATCAGCGGGACCTCGACATTCTCCACAGCAGTCAGATTGGGAATTAAGTTAAATCCCTGGAAGATAAAGCCGATCTCCCGGTTGCGGATATCCGACAATTCGTTATCGCTGAGCTTGGCAACGTTCTGACCGCTCAAAAAATAATCGCCGGAAGTCGGAACATCCAGGCAGCCCAGCTGATTCATCAGCGTGGATTTGCCGGAACCCGACTGTCCGATAATCGCGACCAGCTCGCCGCGGTTGATCGTCAGGCTGACGTGATCCAGCGCGCGGACCTCAACCTCGCCCGGATTGTATATTTTACAGAGATCCCTGATTTCTATTAAAGCTTCTGACATGAACTTCCCTCCCTGTCATGCTCAATCGTTTTTCATTATAAAGTCCAAGGCTAAAACCCAGCGAAAGGATTCCTAAAGATCTTCATAAGATTTTTGTATTAAGACAGTAATACATTAATACACATTTTCTTGTTTGTCAATCCTTTTTTCAATTATTTCTGATCTTTTTTATCTTATCTCCCATTTCTTTTTTTTCTTATTAATCTTTCTTGAATCATATTATATTCTGATTTCGATGGAAAGCAAGCGTTTTTTCCAGGATCTGCCTGCTTTCCTTTTTCATTTTACGCGTGCAGCCGTTTCTTCACCATGGATTTGGCTTGCGGTGAACTAACGATTTTGTCACATTCCCGGAAAAATAAAAAGCGCGGGTTTGTTCGTTAATCCGCGCTGAACCTCAAATTTAAATCACTCTCAAAAACTGACCCATCCGCAGGATCAGCCAGCGGAATCGCGTCGACGACTTCATTCCCTGCACCAGCAGCATGGTGACGATCAAAATTATCAGGCGCAGATTCTGCTGCGATATTATCGCCGTCATGGAAAAACCGATGCCGATTGTGTATTCGATTAAACTATTAAACGATACCTGCGCTTTGACGATTTCATTTTCCATCTGGATAATTTTCTGTCCGCGCTGGCCGGCACTGATCTGATCATAGAGATCGAACGTTTGTTCCACGGATTCCAGGTCAACCTGCTGGGTATCGGGATCCTTGAGATGATCCAGATATTGCAGCGCAGTATCCAGCCGGTAGCGTTGAGACAACAGCTGTTCCCGTTTCTGATCCAGAACGGCTGTGTCGCCTTCGATCAACAGGGCGTGGCATTCGTCCAGCGTGAACTCAAATTTCTTAAGAAAGTTAACCTGTTTCAGCGTTTTCAGATCCTGCTCGGTATAATTGCGGTATCCGTTTTCTTCCCTGGCCGGATGAATCAATCCCTTTTGTTGAAGTATTTCAATTTGTTTGCGGGTCAGCCCGCTCTTTTGCATGACTTCTTTCAGCAGCATTCCGCTCACCTCGCTTGTGAGCATAACACAGTCCCCAGGGGACAGGTCAACGTTTTTTCAAACAATTCGCTTTTTCCGCTGGTTTTCATTGTGGAAAACTGAAAAGACCCCGGCGGCGGCCGGAGTCCTGAGCGGATCTGATTTCTGTTTAACGATGATTTCAGGTTAATTTAGAAGGATGAAGCCGTGGCTTTCGATTCTTCTCAGCCGATGACTTTGCCCGGATTGAGAATTCCGTTCGGGTCAAAGGCGGCCTTGATCCGTTTCATCAGCTCGATCTGAACCGGATCCAGCGATCGTTTCAGGTAATCGCGCTTGGCATGACCGATGCCATGTTCGCCGGAAACCTGACCCTTCATCGCCGCGGCTTTCGCGTACAGCGCGTCCATGCAGCGCGCGACCTTCCGCTGCCATTCATCTTCCGGCAGCGCGTCTTTCAGCACATAGATATGCAGGTTGCCGTCGCCGGCATGACCGAAGCTGCGGATCCGGATGTCTTCCTGAATTGAGAGATCGCGGGCAAACTGACAGAAGTCGGCGACCTTGTCGATATCCACGACGACGTCGCATTCGTCCATCTGCGTCGTCGAATTCTTAATCGCTTCCAGAAACGCGCCGCGGGCATCCCAGATGCTGCTCTGGCGTTCTTCGGTATCGGAGATGAAGACGTCCTCCGCCCCTTCCTGCAAGGCCAGTTCGGCGCAGTCGTGGATCATCGCCTGCATTTCTTCCGGCGTGTTGGCGCTGTAGGAAACGATCAGATAAGCATTGAATTCCTTGTTCGGGAAATCCTTGCCGAGGTAATCCTGAGCATCCTGAATGACTTCCTTTTCCATGAATTCGATCGTCGTTGCCACCGCCGGCAGCCGCATGATTTTCGGCACCAGCGTCAGCGCGTCCTTCAGCGTTGTAAACGGAATCAACAAGGAAGTCATCGCCCGCGGCTTCGGCAGCAGCTTCATCGTGATCTTCGTGACGACGGCCAGCGTGCCTTCGGAACCGACGATCAGATCCTTTAAGGAATAGCCGGAGCTGTTCTTCGAGGTCTTGCCGCCCAGTGTCAGCACACTGCCGTCCGCCAGCACGACTTCCAGGCCGCGCACATAATCGCGGGTCACGCCGTATTTCACCGCCCGCATGCCGCCGGCGTTGGTCATGACGTTGCCGCCGACCGACGCGCTCTTTTCGCCCGGATCCGGCGCGTACAACAGATTATGATTGGCCGCTTCCTCGATGATCTCCATCAGCAGCACGCCCGGCTGCAGCACGGCGTTCATCGTCTGTTCGTCGATTTCCAGAATTTTGTTCATCCGCATCGTCGACATCACGATGCCGCCGTGGATTGGCACGCAGCCCCCGCATAAGCCGGTGCCCGCGCCGCGGGTCGTAACCGGCAGATGTTCTTGGTTGGCATAGGCCAGAATCTGTGAAACTTCTTCCGTGCAGCCCGGCTGGATGACCAGCTCCGGGTCAAAACAGCCGTAATGGGTCATTTCGTCATGTGTATAATCGGGATGAATTTCATCACGGACACTGACATAGTCCCGTCCGGTGATCGCGCTCAGCGCTTCGATATCCCGGGTTTCTAATTTGCGGAACATACGGTCTCTCCCTCCATTTCTTTAAGCATATTTTCAGCGATTTGCCCGGCGTCGCCGATGACCGCGACATGCGCCAGATCAAAGATCGGAGCCTGCGGATCGGTGTTGACAGCGATGATTTTCTCCGCCCCCTTCATCCCGGCGGTAAACTGGATCGCCCCGCTGATGCCGAAGGTCAGGATCAGCTTCGGTTTCACCGTTCGGCCGGACAAACCGATCTGACGGCGGACGTCGTAGCGCCCGCTTTCCACAACCGGCCGGCTGCAGGCCATCTGGGCATGCAGCTTCTGCGCTAGCGTTTCGATCAGCGCCAGCGTCTTTTCATCCTTAACGCCCCGTCCGACAGCGACGAGAACTTCGGCGTCGGAAATGCTGACCTCCTGTTCCTTGTTTTCAATTTTCAGCCATTCAATCCTGGAATCCAGCTTGGCCGGATCGATTGGACAGGACACTACCTTTCCGATCCGGGCCTGCTTCACCGCCGGATCCATCACTTTATAGCGCACCGTCGCAAACTGCGGACGATGATTGGTGTTCAGAATCTGAGCCATGATGTTGCCGCCGAAAGCAGGCCGGATCTGCACCAGATCGGTATTCTCCCGCATTTCCAGAACCGTACAGTCGGCCGTTAAACCGGTGCGGAAGCGCGCCGCGGTGCGCGGAGCGAGCGAACGGCCGCTGACCGTCGCGCCGACCAGAACGACCGCCGGATGGCTGCGCTGAATGCAGTCCTCAAACACTTCGGTATAATTATCCGCACGGAAATACTGGAGCCGCGCATCTTCATAGAGATAGACGTTGGCGACGCCATAGTCCAGCAGGGAATCCGCCGCCTGTTCAATGTGATCGCCGATCATCAGACAGTTGACCTGCTGCCCGATAACCCGGGCCAGCTCGTGCGCCTTCCCGATCAATTCCAGCGTCACCGGATGAATCCGGCCGTCGCTGTGTTCAACGTAAACGAGAATATCGTGCCACTGGGATTTGTCGATCTGCGGCTGCGGCGCGTCCACCTGTTCGCTGATCGCCTGACTTGGACAGTTGCGCAGACACATCCGGCACATCTTGCAGGCGGCGTTGATCTGGACCTGACCGTCGACCATCGCCATGGCGTTAAACGGGCATTGAGTGATGCACAAACCGCAGCGCGTACATTTTTTAGGATCGATCACTAAGCCGCTCATGCGTTTTCCTCCTCCCACATTTTATCTTCTTTCAAGATCGCGACCAGCTTGGCCGCGCTTTCCGCTTCCGGCCCGTCCAGCCGCATTGTCTTCACATCATGAGTTGGCGTGAAAATCCGCTCGACCTGGGTCGGCGAGCCTGACAAGCCGATACGGGATGGATCCAAGGTCCGGCACTGCGCCGCGCTCAGTGTGTGAATCGGGTTGTCCGCGGCTTCCTTCGCCCGTTTATAGGACGGCAGATTCGGCTGGAAAATTCCTTTTTCCACCGTGATCAGGCATGGATAAGGAATCCGGGCCACCGCTTCGACCTCGTTCAGATCCTGCTTAACAATCAAGGCCTGATCGTCGGCGTCGATCAGCTCTGTAACCCAGCTGATATGCGGAATTCCCAGAACCTCGGCCATTTCCGGTCCAACCTGAGCCGTGTCGCCGTCGGTCGTCTGCTTGCCGCACAGAATCAGATCGACGTGATCGATCTGACGGATTCCAGAGGCGATCGTATACGAGGTCGCCAACACGTCGGCCCCGGCAAACTTCCGGTCGGTCAACAGCCAGCCCTCGTCGGCGCCCAGCGCGAACGCTTCCTGCAGCACCGCTTTGGCGGCTGGCGGCCCCATCGTGATCACATGGATCTTCGCCCCGGTTTTCTTTCTGATCTGCAGCGCCGTTTCCATCGCGTACAGATCATACGGATTCATCTTCGTTTCAATACCGTCCCGCTTTAAGACGCCGGTAACCGGATCGACTTCGACTTTCTGCGTCGCCGGAACCTGTTTTACGCATACGACAATGTTCACTTCTCTATTTCCTCCCTGTTTTCTTCCAGCCGCAGATGCCGTTTCATCAGCTCCGCCGCTTTTTCCGTCTGTCTGGCCGCGATTGTCCGGGTCAGCTGTTCGTGCTGGTCGATCAGAATCGCCAGCGAGCTGTGCGTGGATATCTGCCGGCGGTTATGCGCGACGGAATATTCCATCAGACTGCCGACACTGTCCAGCGCGATTTTCAGCAGGGTGTTGCCGCTGTTGCGCACCAGCGCCTTATGGAATTGCAGATCCAGCTGCGCTGCCTGCGCTTCATCCTCGCACTGGCGCATCGCCGCCACCAGCTCCATCAAACCTTCATCCGCCCCTTTTTCAGCCGCCAGCTGCGCCGCTTTGATCTCAACGGTCAAGCGGAACTGAGCGATGTCCTGTTCACAGCCCTTCTGCGCGAACAACAGCGGGGAAATCCGCTGGATGAACGGTTCGATCTGAAAGGCCTGAACGCGCGTCTTTTCCTTCGGACGGATCCGCACGATGCCTAACAGCGCCAGCACCTGCATCGCTTCCCGCACGCAGCTGCGGCTGACGTGATAGAGCTGCGTCATCTCCCGCTCCGACGGCAGAGCTTCGCCGATTTTCAGCCGTCCGCTGCCGATCTGACCGATCACATCGTCGACGATCATCTGCGAATTCTTTTCCTGATTTTCCATAGTTCACCCCTAACTGGTCAGACCAAGTTAATTCCATTATAGAAGAAGCTAAGCAAAAATGAAAGCCCTTACAGTTAATTAATTCTTTCACGACTGATTTCTCTGCCGCACCCCCGATAAGGTGTCCGTTTCCCGTGGACTCTCAAACGCTATAAAGTCATCCGCAATCCTGATTCAACTCTGTCAAAAAAGGAAATCCAGGAATTTTCCCGAGCCGTCATCCACGGTTGGCTCACGCGTTGAAACATTGAAACATTATTTCATTCAATGTTTAACTTTTACGAATAAAATCTTCAAAAGCTCTTTTCACCCGATGAAAATCACGGTATGATAACTGACAGAGGAGAGTACAAAAAAACAAATATGGAAAATGTAAAAATGTTGATTCTGGACATCGACGGCACCCTGATCGCCCGCGGCTCGGAAACGATCCGGCCCGCGGTCGTTGAAGCGCTGCATCAGGCGCAGCGTCAGGGGATCAAGCTGTTGATCGCCACCGGCCGGGCTTATTACTTCATTCAGCAGGACGTCCACGACACGCTGAAACCGGATTATTACGTCACGATCAACGGCCAGTGTCTGATTGAAACCGGCAAGGGAATTATCGAAAAGCATGAAATTCAGGAGGACACAATGATCCGCCTGAACAAGCTGTGCGATGAGCTGGAATTGGGCGTCGGCTATAAATTTGACGAATCGGTCGTCTGTCAGTCGCACTTCCATCAATTTCACTGGGGTTATCTGAAAGGAAAGGACGTCGGCAAGCTGTTGATCGACGATACCGCCGAACAGAATTATCAGAAGACGCACGGTCTGCCAATGGGTCTGTTCATCATCGGCGATGAAGCGAAGGTCGAATCGATTACCGATCAGTTCCCGGAGCTGACCTTTACCTGGAGTTATCCGCAGGGCTATGATATTTACAGCACCGGCAACGATAAGACAACCACCATCGAATCCGTTCTGAAGCGCCTGGGGATTTCCTGGGCGGAAACCATGGCCTTCGGCGATGGGGAAAACGATATCCCGATGTTGGTGAAGGCCGGCGTCGGCGTTGCGGTAGCCAACGCGAAGGATAACGTCAAAGCGGCGGCGGATTACATCGCGCCTTCCGTCGATGAAGACGGCGTAGCTGAAGCCTTGCGGCATTTCGGCGTCATCGCCTAGCGCGCAGCTATGCAGTGGGAATTTAAAATTCTGGTCTTCGATGATTTAGACGAAGCGGAAAAAGAATTGAATCAATGGGGACGAAAAGGATGGCAGGTGGCTGCCGCCGGTTACAGCAGCGATCTGTTTCAGCGTGGCTACCTTGTCACACTGCAGCGGCCGCTGGATCCGGATCGGTACCCGCTGCCGCGTTAATCTGAAAACATAGAATCCTGTGACAAGACATGAAATGGCAGCGCCCGGACGGATTGTCCTGCGAAGCTGACGAAGGATCTGACGAAGAAAAAGGATAAACGCATTGCGGAAGCAAGGGTTATCCTTTTTTCATATTGCTTTAGACTGCATTCTCGTCAATATCTAATTAAGCCAGAATCTGAGTCTTTATAAGAAAAACAATATACGGCACAAAAGAACGATATTGACGCAGAATGAACAATTCGTTTCACAGCTTTATTCTTTGATAACAATCTTTGATTCTTTTAAGTGCCCTTTTATTCCGCGGTTCAGATTGAAACCAGAATAAAAGCGGCGATTACAATCGTTGATCGATCCTGAGATCAGAATCATAAAAACAGCGAAATTGGTTCAAGAAGCTGCGTTATTCCGCAGCAGCTCCGGGCCGCTTCTAAAGAAACAGATATCGGATTCTGGAATATTTTTATCGAACCTTGACGAAAACGCTTGACAAGAAATTGAAATGATATCAAAATGATATCAACAAGAGGAGGTCGTCAAAGATGGAAGAAAAAATTTTAAACGCCAGGAAAGGGTTAATGCCGCTGATGCTTCTGGTCGCTGCGTTTGCCTTATCGGTCATCGCCTTGATCGCCGGCATCAGTCTGGTTGAAAACAATACGCTGGGCGGCGTACTGATCGCTATTTCGGTTGCCTGGTTATCATTAGGCTGGATCCCGTGTATGGGCGTTAAGGTGCTGAAGCCGCAGGAAGCGTTGGTGCTGACGTTGTTCGGCAAGTATGTCGGAACGTTGAAAGAAGAAGGAATTTACTATGTGAATCCGTTTGTATCCGCGGTGAACCCGGCCAGCCGGACAACGCTGCGTCAGAGCGGCGACGTCAATTCCTCAGAACGGGCGATCACAACCAGCAACGGCACGCAGAATCAGGTTGTGCCGACCAAGAAAATCTCGCTGAAAGTGATGACGTTGAATAACAACAAGCAGAAAATCAACGACTGCCTGGGCAATCCCGTGGAAATCGGAATCGCGGTCATCTGGCGTGTCAACGATACGGCCAAAGCGGTCTTTGCGGTAGATAACTATAAGGAATTCCTGTCGCTGCAGTGCGACGCCGCGCTGCGTGATATCGTGCGGCTGTATCCTTACGACGTCGCTCAGAATGTCGATACGACGGGCGATGGCGAACCGGATGAAGGCTCGCTGCGCGGTTCCAGTGAAATCGTAGCCAGCCGAATCCGCAAGGAAATCCAAAACCGGGTTCAGGAAGCGGGCTTGGAAATTCTGGAAGCGCGGATCACCTATCTGGCCTACGCTCCGGAAATCGCCGCCGTTATGCTTCAGCGGCAGCAGGCTTCCGCGATTATCGACGCCCGCAAGATGATTGTCGACGGCGCCGTCGGCATGGTGGAAATGGCGCTGAACAAACTGAACGAAGGGGGCATGGTCGAGCTGGATGAAGAAAGAAAAGCTGCCATGGTATCCAATCTGCTCGTCGTCCTGTGCGGCAATAAAGACGCTCAGCCGATCGTCAATTCAGGAAGCTTATATTAGTGGCAGATCAGGAAAAGAAGCAGGTTCCGCTGCGGATTTCCAGTAAGCTCTATGCACAGATCGCAGCCTGGGCCGAAGATGATTTCCGATCTTTAAACGGACAGATTGAATATCTGTTGACGGAATGCGTCAAACAGAGAAAGAAAAACGGCTCCCCCCGGCCGGAAAACCTGGATGAAGGGATCAAACTGGATCTCTGATAAAAGACCGCAGCTTCGCGGTCTTTTCTTAATCCTTATATTATGCTAAAAGAAACAAAGCCTTTGCCCTAGCTTCAAAATTCAGCTTGCCTTAAAAATCGTTTCAACAAAAACGCACAGAAATAAGGAAAGCTGTAAATTTGATCGCTGACCCCGATGTTTCCAGCACTAAGCTTTAAACCATAGCGGATATCAGGATACCGGTCAGAGCTGATCAGCGTCCGTAATGATTTCGCTGTTCCGTGCTTTGCCTTAACTTCTAATGGAAGCAAACTATGCTGCGTGCGAACAAAGAAATCCTGTTCTAATGTAGAGTCTTTCCGACGATAATAATAAAGAGGAATCGAACATTTGGTCAGTGCTTCCGCAACAATATTCTCATAAAGTGCGCCTTTATATACACCTAAATTCTTATTCACCCGTAAATCTTCCTGAGATTCATCGTCCAGCATGCCGATTAACAGTCCTGTATCCGCAAAATAAAGCTTAAATTTACTATCGTCGCTATTCCCCTTTAATGGAAGTTCAGGAAATTGCAGGCAGGTACAACAATTAACGATTCCTGAATCACAAAGCCATTCAATGCATCCACGGTAGTCTTTAAACCGGGCGCCTCGTTCAACTTTAGATAATTGAAATTTTTTATTTTCTTTTGCCAATTGGGAAGGAATATGGTTGAAAACATTCAATATTCGAGTCTGGTCCAGACCGACGGCATATTTCCGAATGTCTTCCTTATAGTCTTCAATGAGCTGCCGCTGAAGATCCAGAGTTCCTTCAAACGTTCCTCTTTCAACATAAGTCCGCACTACCGCAGGCATTCCGCCTAAAATGCAAAAGTCAAGGAACAAGCTGCTATACGTTTCCACTTCAATTAAATTAAATGGTTTTTGATGGATAAGGTGGTTCAGCAACTCCTCTGCGATGGATTCAGAATATCCTTTAGCCCACAAAAATTCTTCAAAATCCAATGAAAATAAGGTGTAATCCGTTTTATATCCTACACTGTTGCTTTCAATTTGTTTATCGTTAATTCCCAATAAAGAACCGCTGCAGATAACGTCGAAACGCCCGTCAATCTTAAAAAATTTTAATGCTGTAGCAATATCAGGATGCGCTTGCAACTCATCAAAAAAAATCAAAGTTTTCCCAGGAATAAAGCGTTTTGACGGATCCATTCTCGAAATATTCTTAATAATATCTGATGATTTATATCCATCCTCTGTGATTAAGCGATATTTAGGTTCCTCTACAAAATTAATGACTACAACACTTTCATACGCTGCCTTGGCAAACCGCAGAATGGACTCCGTCTTTCCGACTTGCCGCGGTCCTTTTACAATCAGTGGTTTATGATCAGCCTCTTCTTTCCACGCTATCAGATAGTCGTCGATTTTCCTCTTTAAATAAAGCATAGCGCACCTCCTTTACTAAGATTATACATAATTTTGAGGGATTTATCCACGTTTCCCAACACAAAACATAGTGATTTTTTATTAATAATTACACAAAAATTAGGGAATTTTACATAGAAATTAACAAAAAAATGAGGGAATTGAAATTTTTTTCTTATCTTTCCACATAAGCGGTTGATCCTCGCTTTTTTTCTCAGCAAAAAAAATCAGGTTCAGCTTTCAAAGCAGAAATCCTGATTCTTTTCCTTTTTCTGATTCAGCTTACAATTCTTCGCCGAGGATCGTCTTCACGGCAACCCGGCCCTGCGTCATGGTGCGGCCGACTGCAACGCCGACGAAGTATTCCGGATAATTGCCCGCAAAGAAGCTGCCTGAGCAATCGCCGATTGAATACAAGCCTTCAATGATTTGATGGTTCGTATCATAAACCTGACACTTGCGGTTGATCCGCAGGCCATCGCAGGTGGTCAGCAGACTGCCGCCCAGGAAGCAACCGTAATACGGCGCGGCCGCGACCGGACGCATCCGGTACGCCTCTTTGCCAAAATCCTCATCGACGCCTTTCGCGCACAATTCATTGTACCGCTCGACTGTCGATTTCAGATTATCTGCTGGAATTCCCAGCTTCTCCGCCAGTTCCTCAATCGTATCCGCTTTGAAGATCAAGCCCTGTTCAACATAGCTTTCAATCATCGGCATAATTCCGTCGTTCTTTGCGATATTGACGGAGATCTGAGCGCAGCCGTATTGATCGTAGGCCAGGATCGCGTCAGTGACATTGGCGTCCATAATCGCCGCATAGACGCCGTCGGTTTGTAAAGACGCCGCGTGATTCAGAAAATCATACGGACAGGATTCATTTGCGAACCGAAAGCCCTCTTTATTGACCTTTAAATGCGGCTGTGTGCCGGGGTTAAACTGATAAACTGTGCCTGGGAAAGCGAGGTTGCCCTGCCCATCATCAACATAACCAGCCTTGACGCCCGGTGCGACCAAACCACGGTCAAAGATCATCGGCGCATCAGTCGTGTCCATCTTCGCGCCAGCCCAGATCCCGGCGCGGATGCCCATGCCGGTATCCGGACCATAGTAGCTATTGGCGGTGACGCATTCGTTGACAATCGGCGCCAGCGCTTTCACCATTTTCGGATTGCCCGGATATCCGCCGGTCGCCAGAATGACGTTTTCAGCATTGATTTTTACATAGGCCCCCTTCGCGTCGGTGAAGATCGCACCGGTGACTTTGCCGGTTTCATCCTGATTCAGCCGTACCAGTGTCATCGAATAATTTACCTGATAGCCTAAGTCCTGAATATGTTTTTCCAGGAAGCGATTGCGCTCACAGCCCATCGCTCCGGCGAACTCGCTGCCTTCCGGCGCACTGACGGTATGCCAGATCGACGGTACATAGTATTCCATATGGTTGCCGCCGACATGATTCTCATGCGCGATGTTGACCGACGCGCTTAACCCCAGGCTTTCCAGATAACTGATCATCTCCGCGCTGTTGCTCATCCACATTTTGATGACATCCATATCGCACTTATAGGAAGCGTAGCGGGCGATTTCATTCAACAGCCGATCTTTCTGTACTGTGACCCCGGCCTTTTTCATCGCTTCGGTGTCCAGCGCGCCGATCCAGTGCCGCGTATCGCCGAGCGTTTCATTCTGTTCGCACAAGATGAAATCCATCTTGGCGTCCGCCGCGGTCGCCGCGGCCATCATCCCGCCATTGCCCGCACCGATGATCAACAGGCTGGTATCCAATGTGGAAGTAATCTGCGAATCCGCGATCTCCGGAGCTTCACCCAGCCAGTCTTCGGAATCGCTGTCTGTGTTTTCATTCAGAGCGGCGGCCAGCCCCTGAGCCTGGGCGATACAGTTGCCAACCGCTTTCTTAATCGCCGGAACGGTGATATCCGCCGTCGCAGTTGTTTCCACATCCACGGATTGTTTCTCGACGATCAGTTTCGCCAGCTCGTCCGCGACCGCCTTTCCGATCGATTCCGTTTCTCCGTCAGCGGCGATAGTACAATCGGTAATCTTATCCGCTGTGAATGTCATCTCTACCTGAATATAGCTGGAATAACCTTTGACGCGTGCGGAATACGTCCCCGGCGTATAGATTCCCTTGTTTGCGGCCGGAGCTTCGTTAACAGCACATCCGGTCAGACTGACAGCCGCCAGGCCGAGCGCGCCCGCCGCCGCGCCCTTCAGGAAATCCCGGCGGGTTATGTTCTTAGAACTCATGTTTTTTCCTCCCTTTTCTCTCGATGTGTTCATTATTTCACATAACAACTTGCAAAAGAAGTCTGAATTCCTTATGATGGTTTGTAGGAAAACCTTATAACAAGAGTGAGAGCTTTCGATAGTGAACCAGGAGGAATCAAGGATGCTTAATCATCAGCTGGAAACGTTTATTCAGGTTGCCGAAAACGGCAGTTTTTCCAAAGCGGCTGAGAAACTTTACATTACCCCCAGCGCTGTGATCCAGCAAATCAACAATTTGGAACAGGATCTTCAGGTGACATTGTTGAAACGGACACGCCACGGAACTCAACTCACCCTGGCCGGCGCTTATCTTTTTCAACAAGCCGGGTCGCTGATCCAGACCTGCCGGGAAATTGAGGAAAATCTGATCCTGATTCATCGCCGGGATCAGCAGAAAATTACGATCGGCACGAGTTTGTTGATGAAATGCCGTGTTTTTTATCCGCTGTGGGCACGGTTTCAAAAGGAAGTAACTGATCAGATCCCGGTTGAACTTCTTGACCTTTCCTTGAATACGGAAGCATACAAAGCCGATCTTATAGAAGGAATTGATGACGGTGAACCCTGGCAGCACAGCCGCAGCTTCCTGAGTTTGTTCCGTGTCCCCATCGCCGTTGCGGTCGCGCGGGATCATCCGTTAGCGTCCAAAACGTGTTTAACGCTTGCGGACATGCGGCCTTATACACTGGTCACCATCCGTTCCAACATGTCTGATGAACTGGATCGTCTGCAGCAGGAGGCCAAAGCGCTCGGTGTTCATGTCGTCGAGGTGCCGCGCTATGATCTCTCTGTTTTCAGCCGCTGTATCGTCCAACAGGATTGTTTGCAGACGCCGTTGTGCTGGAAGGATATCCATCCTGATTTGGTGACGATTCCCTGCGACTGGAATTACTCGCTGGCCTATGGGTTCCATTATTCTAAGGATCCCAGTCCGGCCGTCCGGGAATTTTTACGCTTTGTCCGACAAGTTGCCGAAACGGAAACACTTCATCTTTAAACACTTCCAAAGCTTTCCCCTGCGGAAGAACCAAAAGAAAACCGCGTTGATCAGACTTTTCAATCCGATCAGCGCGGCTGTTTTTATTATCCAAGACAGCGCCGTTTTCAGCCTTTCAGCTTTTCACCCGCTTTATAAACGGTGCGGACCTTGCGGACACAGGAAATATCCTGCAGCGGATCGCCTTCTATCGCGATAATATCCGCGACTTTTCCTGCTTCAATCGTACCGTAGTCCTTCAGCACGCCGATGCAGTCGGCCCCGTTGCGCGTAGAAGCCACGATCGCGTCCATCGGCTTCATCCCGTTGGCCACCATCAGTTCCAGCTCAAACGCCGAATTGTTATGGAAGTTATAAGGCGTGCCGGCATCCGTGCCCATCGCGATCTTCACACCACGCTGATAGGCTTTCTTAAAGCTTTCAATATGCGCGTCGACAACCAGATTCGCTTTGCGCAAAACATAATCCTTCATGCCTTTTTCCACACCGGCGTCCAGAATGCAGCGCGGCGCGGCTAACGTTGGAACCAGGTATGTTCCATGTTCGACCATCCAGTCGATGCATTCATCATCCAGGAAAATGCCATGCTCGATGGAGTCGATGCCGGCGTGCAGGGCATTCTTGATTCCCTGGGTACCCTGGGCATGCGTTGCGGTTTTGCGGTCGGCTTTGTGCGCCTCGTCGATCGCCGCCTTCATTTCTTCCATTGTCAGCTGCGCACTGCCTGGTTCCACGCCCGGGGTCATTACACCGCCGGTCGCCATAATCTTGATCAGATCCACGCCGTGCTTCAACAGCTCGCGGGCATGCTTGCGGCATTCGTCTACGCCGTCGGATTCCAGTCCGCTTTTCCAGCCATGACCGCCGGTCATCGTAATCACCCGGCCGGCACAGAACATGTGCGGTCCGACGACTTTTCCTTCCTCAATGCATTTTTTCATTTCCAGATCGTAATATTTTTCAGACCCCAGCGAACGGACAAACGTCACGCCGCTGTCAATATAATCGTGCGCGTTCTTCATCCCCCACCAGGCTTTTTCCATAGTCGTCAGCGCGTTTTCTTCCTCGTCGCTGATGCCCACTGGAGATAAAGAGTGAACATGACAGTTGATCATGCCCGGCATCACGGTCATTTCACTTAGATCCACCCATTCTTCCTCGTTTTTTCCATGGAAATCTTCGATCGCGGCAACCCGTCCGTTTTCGACGCAGATGGCCTGGTTCTTTTTTGGTTCAGCGCCAGTGCCGTCGATCAGCGTTCCGGCATGAATCCAGAATTTTTTCATTGATTACTCCCCCTCATTTGTTTTCTTATCTTTCATTATAGCGCATTTTCATTTTCAGACAACTTGAAAATAGTTTCATTTCTTTCCGTTCTCAAGGTCCCGCCGTCACGCACCGATGTTCTTCCTCGATGATTGACAAGCTTGTCTTAAAAACTAAGCGAAAGAGGCCTTCCGGCCTCCTGCTTAAAAGATTGCTTTTTCTGTTTCCTTATCAAAAATGTGGATTTTCGACAGATCCATTGCCATTGAAAGGTGAGAATGCGAATCCGCTTCCGTACGAGCGGAAACCTTGGCGACTAACGGACTGCCTTCCAGCGCGCCATGCAGGATCAGTTCATGACCCAGCAGCTCGCAGACGTCGACTTCAAAATCAAAGATCGACGACGGATAAGTTTCGGCAACGATCCCCTCGCAATGCAGATCTTCCGGACGAATGCCGAACACCACTTCGCGGCCTTCAACTTCCCGTAGTTGCGGATGATACATCTCGGGCAGCTGAACGCTGTATTTCCCGGTGGAAAATTTCCCGCTTTCAATCTTTCCCGGAATGAAATTCATGGCCGGAGAGCCGACAAAGCTGGCGACAAACATATTGACTGGATGATTGTAAATCTCCTTCGGCGATCCGATCTGCTGGATATAGCCGTCCTTCATGACGACGATCCGGCTGGCCATGGTCATGGCTTCCGTCTGATCGTGGGTAACGTAGATTGTCGTCGCGCCGATTTTTTCATGCAGCTTGATGATTTCAGAGCGCATCTGCACGCGCAGCTTCGCGTCCAGGTTGGACAACGGTTCATCCATCAGGAACACCTTGGCGTTGCGCACAATCGCCCGGCCCAGCGCAACGCGCTGACGCTGGCCGCCGGAGAGTGCCTTCGGTTTCCGCTTGAGATATTCTTCGATCTCAAGAATTTTCGCCGCTTCCAGTACCCGCTTGTCAATTTCTTCCTTCGGCATTTTCCGCAGCTTTAAACCAAACGCCATATTTTCATACACCGTCATGTGCGGATACAGCGCATAAGACTGGAACACCATAGCGATGTCGCGATCTTTCGGCGCCACGTCGTTCATCCGCTGCCCGTCGATCACCAATTCTCCGGATGTAATTTCCTCCAATCCCGCGATCATCCGCAGCGTCGTGGACTTACCGCAGCCGGACGGGCCGACAAAGACGATAAACTCTTGATCTTCAACGTCCAGATTGAAATCGAAGACTGCCTGAACTTTATTGTCATATACTTTATTTATATTTCTTAGACTGACCGTTGCCATTGTCTTTCCTCCTTATTTAATCATGTAGCTGCGGATGAGTCTGACTAAATCGTCATAGCCGCCCAGAAACTGGTTCATCGTCGCCAGGAACGCGCCGTAATGCTCGAACGCTTCCGGCTTCAGCCCCTCTTCAAAATAGGCCTTTTTGAATTCGTCCAATTTCATCAGCTCGCCGAGCAGCTCCTCAGCGACCGGGGTATCGATGTTGTTTTGGATCACGACGTCGCTGCCGTTGTACTTGCGCTGCCAGTCGCTGGTGATCGTGAGGACGATATCTCCGCCGATGAATTCTTCCCAATGGTGCTGATTGCGGAAGGCCGCGACCAGCAGCTTTGTCCGGTAACCGCGTTCCTTGTATAAACGGTAAGCGTTCTTAACGACCGCCACGCCCGCCATGTCCAACGCTTCCGCGCTGATCATCACGTCGTGCTGCTTGACCCAGGCTTTTAAGTAATCGTCGGTCCGGCCGGCCATGATCGTGCAGACCGGATGCATTTCCGCCGTGGACAAGCCTTCCGCTTCCCGCCGCGCCAAGCCGCGCTCCACCGCTTCGGCGACCGCAATCGCCTGGGCGCAGGTGAACGAAACCGTTGCGTTGATGCTGACGCCGCGGTAGGTTAATTCCTCAAACGCTTCAATGCCGGCCTGGGAGGTCGGAGCTTTGATCTGGGAATTGGGTACGGTGGCTGCCAGCTCGCAGGCTTGCTCGACCATCTTGTCCTTGCTGCGGTAGAACTTGGCGTTGGTCTGGAACGAAATCCGGCCTTTCTGGCCATGGCTTTCCTCAAACATCGGTAAAAGCAGCCGGCTGGCCTTGGCGCCTAACGCCTTGATCACATCCCAGGCGACGTCATCCTCGGTGGAAGCCGGATGGGTGCTGATGATATCTCTGATGGTCTCTTCCCATTCAGGCAGTTCCTTCTTTAAGACGTTGCCGACGATGACCGGATTGGTTGTCGCGCCGCTGGCACCGTTGTCGATCGCGTACTGCAGTTCCTTGCAGCTGCAGGAATCGTTCCACACTTCCGTCTGCGGAAAGCGGGTGACCATTTCATAAAGTTTATTCATTCGCGAACCTCCTAGCTTAACCAATCCTTTTTATCCTTGGGATTCCACTTGGTTGTTACTTTGCGCGTCGTCGTCAATAACGGCAGCGAACCATAACCGGTGATGTCGCCGTATCCAAACTTTGACCCCTTCAACCCGCCGAAGGAAAACGGATCACGCGGCACCGGTACGCCGATATTAATCCCCAGCATGCCGCTGGATAAGCCCAGTGACGCTTCCTGTGCGTACAAACCGGTATCAGTAAAGATCGACGCGCCGTTGCCATACGGCGAACGGTTTTGATAGGCGATCGCTTCTTCCAGCGTCGCCACCTGAATAATTTCCAGCGTTGGTCCGAAGACTTCTTCCTCCGGCATCGCATCAATTGTATCGTAAAGAATCACGCTCGGACCGATATAATAGCCATTCGGATCCCCTTCCACCATTGCCCGGCGGCCGTCGACAACCACCGTTCCCGGAGTCTGATCCAGGTACTGGCCGATCTTTTCCACCGCTTTCCGGGAGATCAGCGGCGGACAGTCCCGGCCGGCGACCATTTGTTTGGAAATGGCGATGATCTGATCGATCACAGCGCCGCAATGGCCGATGGCCAGAACAACGGAGGCTGCCATACAGCGCTGACCACTCATGCCGTAAGCCGCCGAAGTAATCTCCTTCGCCACGATTTCCGGATTCACTTCGTCTGTAACCAGAATGTGATTCTTCGCTCCGCCCATCGCCAGACAGCGTTTTAAATTGGATGTAGCCCGCTTGTAGACGAGTTTGGCCACCGGCGTGGAACCGACAAAGGTCAGTGCGTCAATACCCGGATGATCGCACAGCGCTTCCACGACTTCCTTTTCACCGTTAACCACGGAAAGCAAGCCGTCCGGCAAGCCAGCCTGCGCGAACAATTCGGCGATTTTCATCGCGGTCACCGGCGTGGCTTCACTCGGTTTCAGAATCACTGCGTTGCCGCAGACCAGTGCGTTGGGAATCGTCCACATCGGCACCATCAGCGGAAAGTTAAATGGTGTGATGCAAGCCAGTACGCCGACCGGGAATGTCATTTCTTTGACCTCGATCCCGGTGCTGACGATTTCCGTCTTCCCGGCGATCAGCGCCGGAATGCTGACGGCAAACTCGCAAAGCTCGATCGCCTTGGCCACCGCCGCCCGGGATTCGGCTAACGATTTCCCATTTTCCTGCGTGATGATCTGTGCTAATTCGTCTTCGTGCGCCTGCAGCTGCTGCCGCATCGCGAACAACACCTCGCTGCGTTTCTTATAGGTCAGCTGCGCCCACTGCCGCTGAGCTTCGCGGGCTTTGGCTACGGCTCTGTCAATCATTGCCGGATCGGCATAGCTGACCTCGCCGATCACCTGTCCAGTTAAAGGACTGGTCACCGGATGAACCGACGCCGGATTATGGACTGTTTCCTGACCGATCTGATTGCCAATTTTATACATGTTCAACGCCTTCTTCCTGTTTGATTTCCGCCATCGTGACCGGACGGTGTTCGCGCATCGACTTGAGCGCGGCTTTAGCCATCAGCACCGGGATCAAGCCGTCACGGCCGTTGACCGCCGTTGGTTTATTTTCCACAATCGACTCGGTAAAGCTGGCGATTTCGTCGGCGAACGACTGCATATATCGTTCCAGAAAGAAATATAATGGTTTTTCCTGTTGAATTCCCTGTTCATCGCTGAGGATCAGCGTGCTCGGCGTATCGTTCTGGGTCGCGGCGCTGCCCCGGCTGCCAAAGACCTCAGCCCGCTGATCATAGCCGTAAGCGGCCCGGCGGCTGTTGCTGATGCAGCCGATCGCACCATTCTCAAAGCGCAGCGTGATCTGAGCGCTGTCGATATCCCCCAGCTCCTTAATCTGAGGATTGACCAGGGCATCGCCAACGGCGTACACCTCACTCACCTCGCTGCCGGATAAATAACGGACCATATCGAAATCATGAATCGTCATATCCATAAACATCCCGCCGGATACCTTGACGTAATCCAGGCTTGGCGCTTCAGGATCACGCGAGAGCACCGTAATAAAATGCGGATCGCCGACCTTGCCTTGCTCAACAGCCTGGCGCAGCGCCTTGAAATTATGATCGAAACGGCGGTTGAAGCCGACTTGAAAATGGACGCCGGCTTTTTCCACGGCAGCGATGACCTCGGTGATCCGCTTGGGATCCGGGTCCACCGGTTTTTCGCAGAAAATATGTTTTCCCGCCTGCGCAGCTTCGATCGACAGCGCGGCATGGGTATGGGTCGAGCTGCAGATCAGCACAGCGTCGATGTCCGGATCATGAATCAGTTCCCCGGCGTCGGTTCCCCATCGCTGAATGCCGAGCTTTTGTGCTTCCGCTTCCATTGCCGGATTCATAAACGGATCGCAGATCCGCAGGACGCAGGCATTTTCAACGCGTGTCTGGATACTCCAGGCATGAACCTTGCCGATCCGGCCGAAGCCGATAATTCCAATTTTCAACATCTTTCATTCCTCCTTTAACAGCCGGTCTTTTCCCGGATAAACGCCCGGGCCTTCAGCGCGTATTCCAACGGATTGGCCTTGGCTGGATCCTGTTCCGCCTCGACGACCATCCACCCTTGATATTGATGCGCCGCCAGACAGGCGAAGATTGGTTCAAAATGAATCACGCCGTCGGAAGGGACAGTGAAGCTGCCCGCGCGCACGCCTTCCAGAAAGCTCAGCTTCTCGCAGCGCACCTGTTCCAATACGTTCGGACGGACGTCCTTGAGATGAACATGGACAACGCGGCCGATATGCTTTTCCAGAACGCGCAGCGTCGCTTCCTGGCTGCCTTCGGAATAATACAAATGACCGCAGTCGTAAAGCAAGCCTACCTTTTCAGAGGTATGTTCCATTAAATAATCGATCTCCGCTTCCGTCTGTACCCCCGTTCCCATGTGATGATGAACACCCAGCCGCATCCCTTTTTCCGCTGCCAGCGCCCCAAGGATCTCAAAGCCTTCTGTCACAGCCTGCCATTGCGCTGCGGTATAGACCGGCTTGGCATCGAAGATCGGCAGTGTCGTGCCCTGAATACTGTTGCCCTGTTCGCTGATGCCGATCACCTTTGCGCCTAAGGCGTGCAGGAAATCGCGGTGTTCAATGAATTTCTGAATCGTTTCTTCCTTCTGGCCGCGGGTGAAATAGGTCGAGAACCAGGCGTTGCAGATCTGCAAACCACGCAAGTCCAGCGCCTTTTTCAAGACAGCCAGATCGCGCGGATAGCGGTTGCCGATCTCGCATCCCGCATAGCCGGCCAGCGCCATTTCGCTGACACATTGTTCAAAAGTATTCTCCTTGCCTAAATCCGGCAGATCGTCGTTAGTCCAGGCAATCGGCGCGATGCCGATTTTCACATTTTTCATTTCCATAATCTTAATATCTCCTTGCCTTCTCCCGCTGCGTCTGCAGCTGTTCATACGCTTCATTGACTTGTTCAAACGGGCTGACGGACGCCAGGCCGACGTTCCACCAGGAAGCGTAACCATCGGTCATCGTTTTCGGCAGCACCTTGATGTCGATCAAAACGCTGTGCTTCGCCCGGGCCGCTTTGGCCAGCGCGTCTTCCAGCTCTTGCTCGCTGCGCACCGTCCATGCTTCACAGCCGTAACCGCGGGCGACCGCCGCATAGTCGATCGGAATGTATCCGCCTTCCAGCTTTCCGCTTTCCGCCTTGCGGTAGCGGAAATCGGTGCAGAAGCTTTCCAAACCATTGGACATCTGAAGATTGCTGATGCAGCCGTTGCTCATGTTATCGAACAGACAAACCGTAATCTTGGCGTTCTCCTGCAGCGAAGTGACCAGTTCGCCATGCAGCATCAGAAACGCCGCGTCCCCGACCATCGCGTAGACCTCGCGCTTGGGTTCAGCCAGCTTCGCCCCCAAGGCCGCCGCGATCTCAAAGCCCATGCACGAATAGCCGTATTCCACGTTGTAGCTGTTTTCACTGCGGCTGACCCACATCCGCTGCAGATCGCCCGGCAGCGAACCGCTGGCCGCGACGATCAGAGAAGCAGGTGCGATGCGTTCATTAATCAATTTTACCGCCGCGGTCTGCGACAGGCAGGAAGCCGTCATCCGTTGGAATTCCTGCAGTTGCCGTTCGTAATCGTTCTTGATTTCCGGTTGAACCTGCTCTGAATGCCGCACACTGGTGAAGCGGGCGACTTCCTCGTTCCACAAGCGTTTCACCTTGCTGATGCCAATGTCGTTTTCATGATGGTAATGATGCTGCCGCAGAATCTGACCCAGCTGTTCCAACGCCGTTTTCACATCAGCCTTGACGTGAAGCGCGTCCAGCTTCAGGCCATGGTAATCAGATAAATTGATTTGAATCAGCTTTGCCTCAGCCAACAGTTCTTTGGATCCAGTGGTGAAATCCGTCAGCCGCGTGCCCAGACCGATGACCAGATCGCATTCGCGGACATAGCGGTTAGCCGCCAGGTTGCCGGTGACGCCCATACCGCCAAGATTGTAGAAAAAATCCGAGGTGACCGTTGATTTACCAGCTTGGGTTTCCGCCATCGGCAGCTTGAATTCGTTGCAGAAATCCCGGATCACCGTGCCGGCTTCACTGTAGCGGCAGCCGCCCCCGACAATCAGCAGCGGATTGCGGGAATCCAAAATCTGATACGCCGCCTTGTGCAGCATTTCGCTGTCCGGAAGGGTTCTGATCAGCGGATGAGTTCGTTTCATGAAAAAGCTTTCCGGGAAATCCCAGGCTTCACCTTGAACATCCTGCGGCAGCGCGATCGTAACCGCGCCGGTTCCCTGCGGATCCGTCAGCACCCGCATCGCGTTGATCATCGCGCTCATCAGCATCTCCGGACGTGATATCCGGTCAAAATAACGGCTGACAGGGCGGAATGCGTCATTCGTCGTGATGGACAGATCATAAGGCTGCTCGACCTGCTGCAAAACCGGATCCGGCTGGCGCGTCGCAAACGTATCCGCCGGCAGCAATAACAGCGGAAGATTGTTCGCGGTCGCTGTCGCCGCCGCGGTGACCATGTTCGCCGCGCCCGGTCCGATTGAAGACGCCACGGCGATGATCTTACGGCGCTGATGCTGTTTGGCAAAACCGATTGCCGTATGCGCCATTCCCTGTTCGTTGCGTCCCTGGAAGACCTTCAGCGAATGATCGTCGTGAAGCAGTGCTTCACCCAGTCCCAATACGATCCCGTGTCCGAAGATCACACTGACACCTTCTACAAATTTACTTTCTTTTCCATCCAGGCTGACATACTGCTGATCCAGAAATCGGACCAGCGCCTGCGCCGTAGTACAATGCACCGTTTTCATTACTACCCCTCCCGATTAGCACGTCCGCGCTCGCTTGTTTTATTATTTCCAGATCTCCGTCTCTCCTTCCGGAAATATCCGGCAAGACGATTCCGATCCGGCGCTTGATTCCCTGCCCCGCTTTTCTTATAATGAAGTCAAAGTCGAGGAAGCTTAGGATATGAAATATAACCGTTTAAATGAAATCGAACTGTATCTGTCGCAGAAGCAATATGCGTCAATCGACGATCTGCTTGAGAAATTCAACATTTCACTGCAGACACTGCGGCGCGATCTGAAGGAATTGCAGGGACGCGGCGTCATCACCAAGGTGTACGGCGGCGTCCTGTTCAAACGCGTTCATGAAACAAAGGTCGACGTCAGTATGCCGGCCGTCCATTCGACAATCAACATTGAAGAAAAGATCAAGATCGGCGAGCTGGCCGCGTCGTTAGTTGAAAATAACGACATCATCTTTATCGACTCCGGTTCTACCGCGCATTACATCGTCGACTTTTTAGCCGACAAGGAGAACATCACGATCGTGTCGCACAGTCTCGACGTGCTCAATGCCGTCAGCAAGTATCCGTCGATCCACTGTCTGGCCCTGGGCGGCGCTTATCATCATGAAAGCCGTTCCTATTACGTCGACACCGATACGATGCGTTATCTTTTCAACAAGTCCTTCATCGCGACCGTCGGCCTGTCGCTGCCCCGCGGTTTAACCAACATGAATTTCTATGAGGCGGCGGTGAAGACCAAAGTCATCGGCAATTCCATTAAAAACTATGTACTCTGCGATCATACGAAATTCAACGTGACCGCCTTCAACAATTTCGCGTCGTTGGAAAAAATTGAAGGCGTGATCACCGATGAATGTCCGCCGGACAATTACCTGAATTACTTCAAGCGCAACAATATCCAGCTCTTTTATTAATCTGGCCGCAATACTGAGAATCACTAAAGTTCAAAGTGTGTAATTTCCTGGGCTTCAGGACATTGGTTCCAATACGCCTCGATCATCTGGGGATTGAGATCCCAGCGGAAGCAGCCCAGCACCTCGGTGCAGAGACCGCCCATGATGTTGCCGTAGCGGATACAGTCGACCAGCGGCAGTTCATGATATAAGCCGTAGATCAAACCGGTCAGGAAATTGTCGCCGGCTCCGGTCGGATCGATAGTGTTGAATTTCAATCCCGGCACGTGAATATACTTGGAATCCAGCTTGACGATGCAGCCCCGCCGTCCCAGTTTGACGATCGGGGTTTTTGTATAGGCCTCCAGCCGATCCAGCATCACTAACGGATCATGCGTGCCGGTCAGCTTCTCCGCTTCCTTTTCATTAGGCGTAAAGTAGTCGCATACCCGCAGATGCTCGCCGATTTTCTGAAAAGACAGATCGTCCGTCCAGCCGACGTCGAACACCAAGATTTTTCCCTCGTCTTTCAGCTTGCGGGCGACCGAGAGATCCTGCGGGCAGAAACAGATCGAGCTGGACTTGTAAAATTCATAGATGCTTTCCGGTCCGCAGTCCAACTCGTCCGCACCTTCGTTGTAGCAGACAAAGCTGCGTTCAGCTTCGGTCGTGATCACGCACGTCACGACCACCGGATGTTTTTTTCGCGTTTTGAGCGTTTCCACATAATGAAAGCGGATGTCGTTTAAGAGATCGCTGGCAATCCGCGATTGAAAATCATCGCCGAAATAGGTTCCCAGCTTAACGGGAATGCCCAGTCGGCTCAGCATGATCGGAATGACCATCGGCCCCCCGCCCAGTTCGATCTTAAAATCAGTGGCGAAAACTTCTTCACCTTCATTGGGAAAACGATTGATATCTTTGTAGATCAGATCGACGTTCATCTGGCCGATCACCGCAACGATTTTACTCATTTCCATGGCGGCTGTCCTTCCTTTTGAACTTCCATCAGAAACGCGTCGACGATCTTTTCCGCCAGATCGAGATTGGCGACCAGCGGATTGATCAGCAGCGCCTTGATTGCCAGATCCCGGTCGCGGTTCAGGATCGCGCGGACCGCGGTTCGTTCATATTCTTTCATCGTCTGGATCAGATTCAGGATTGGCTGCGGAATCTGACGCTGGTCGATCGGATGCGCGCCGTCCTTGTCAATCCGGCAGGAGATCTCAACGACGTCCTCGTCGCGCAGGCCGGGGATCGCGCCGTGGTTGGGAATCGACAGAATCATTTCAACCGGCTCGTTCTGCGACCAGGCTCGGACAAAGCGCAGCGCTACCCCGGCATAGCCGCCCTCATCCGGCGCTTTCAGGAATTCCTCAACGCTCGGCACGTCATAGTGCCGCACACGGGCTTTGCCGGATTCATTCATCATGTAATTATTTTCCCGGATGTTGTAATGCTCAAAGAAAATCCGGAATGCCTTTTCAAATTCCTGATCCGGATCGACGCCTTCCAGCGCCTGGTTCATCTGGGCATTGACCCGCTCGATCAGCTGCGCCCGGGATTCTTTGGCCTGAGCGCTGGAAGCGATCACCTTGCGGGTATAATAGTAGAAATATAAATATTCGTTCGGCAGGCAGCCGTCGGTCATTTTCAGCACCTGCGGCTCAAACAAACGCATTTCCGTCTTGGAAAACAGCTGCGGATCGTTGAAAATCCGTTCCGTAACGTCCTGGCCGTCTACCTGGAAATGCGTGAACCACGACAGATGATTCAGGCCGAAGCATTCACAGGCAAAGCGGTCTTCCGCCACATTGAGCATGGCGGCCAGCTGCTTGATGAATTCGCTCGGCGCATCGCAGATCCCGTATACCGGATATCCGCAGCTGTTCAGCGCCTGGGTCACGATGCCGCTGGGATTGGTGAAGTTGAAGATCAGACAGTTCGGATGCGCCAGCCGTTTGATTTTTTCACAATAATCCAGCAAGACCGGAATCGAGCGCATCGCCATCGCAAAGCCGCAGGCGCCGGTTGTTTCCTGGGCTAATAACCCATAGCGGCTGACGATTTCCTCATCCCGGACGCGGCTGTGATCACCGCCGGAACGAATCGTTGTAATTACGAAATCCGCGTCGGTTACGGCTTCCTCGACGCTGCGGGTCAGCGTGACCCGCAGTGAGGGAGCGATACGGATCGCGATCTGCCGGGCCAGCTTGCCATAGCGGTCCAGCTTCGCCTGATCGACGTCCATCAGAACAACCTCGGTCAGATTTGCCAGACTGGCGTTGCAGGCGATGCTTTTCGCCAGGAAACAGGATCGGACGCCGCCGCCTCCCAATACGCACAGTTTCATAAGAGTTCCCCTTTCTTACAGATAACGGGCAATTTCTTCCTTATAGAAGTCGATATCGGCTACGATCAACGCTTCCTCCGGCAGCCCCTTTGCCTTGGCGTACAGCGTGTCGGCATACGCCAGCACTGCTTTGACGTCTAACGGTTTGCCTAAGCTGTTGAACTTGTAGTAATTGTTATGATAGAGATCATCCAGCACCGAATCAGGCAGATCTAATCCGCGGCAGTGTTCCTCAAACGCCGTAAATTCCTCGGCAGTTTCCAAGACCCGCTGCAGGCAGCCGACCGTTTCCTGCCAATGATCGGAGAAGGTATCGGTGCCGTAAAGAATCTTATGGGAATAATCACGGAAGAAGTCCCGCCACAAATCGACATCCTTGGCGAAGTTCTCAAACATTTCCCATCCCGGCGTGATATCAAAGTACAAATTCGGATACCGGTCGAGCATTTCGCAGCACAGACCGTGCTGATCAGAAATGAAGAAGAAATGCGGAATGCACAGCTTTAAGTTTGGATGCTTGCGCAGAAAGCCGAAGGTTTCCTGGTCGATTTCCAGCTTTTTCGGGAATGTCCCGTCGCCGTAGAAATTCCCTTTGCCCTTCGCCCACTCCGGAAGCAGCTCCGCATGCCAGAATTCCATTGGATCGTTGATGTGGTAGAGGATCGGGAACTGACGTTTTTGGGCATAATCGAACATCAGATCATAGGCCGGATCATCCAGCCGGCGATTCAGACGCTTGCGGATCCCCGGTTTGCCGTCGAGCATTTTGATGCCGTCATAGCCCATCTTGTCGAACATCTCGATCTGAGCGCGGAGATTTTCCGCATCTGGAAGTTGCATGGAATCATAGTGAAACGACGCATACGCCAGACACTGCCCCTGGCCTTTGAGCTTCAGCAGTGCGCCTATCAGATTCTGCGTCAGAGCCCGGCTTCCGATCAAGGTGCAGCCGAGGAAGGTCCAATGATCATAACCGCAGGTTTTGACCATGTCGAAGCATTCCTGAATCTGAGCAGGATTGAACAGATGGATGTGACAGTCGCTGATCGGTCTTCTAAATTGCAGCATGGTTAATTCCTTTCCGTTGTCGGAACAATTTTTTCCGGCAGCTCATAATCGTCGTGCGGCAGCAGCTCATAGGCTTTGACCCACTCAAAGCGTTTGTAAAGTTTGAAGCACTCGGCATAGCGGATCTCTTTACGCCGGCACTGCAGCGCGCGGAAGCGGTTGACGATTTCAATCGTTTCCTTCGGATCCTCCGTAAACTGCGACTGATGCTGGCGGGCCATTTCAATTTTCGTTTCGATAAATTCCGTAATGTCGACATAGAAATCAGGATTGAAATCAACACCGCAGGAGGTTTCCGCAAAGAACACCGGCGCCCAGGCGCTGTTGAGCACTAACCGCGACAGACAGCGGTGATCATTGTGATAATCGTTCGGCGCACAGGTGAAGACAACGTCGGGATTCAGGCACTCCATGGCGGCGATGACCTTTTCATAACAGTCGCGGTCATCTAACAGACGATGGTCTTCGATGTCAAGAAAGATCGGCTCCACGCCTAAGATGGCGCAGGCCCGGCGGGCTTCTTCATGGCGGATCGCCACGATTTCCTGCCAGCTGACAGAATCCGGCAGATGCCCCCGGCCGCGCCGGCCGTCCATTGCGATGACGACGTGAACGTCGTGACCCTGGGCTTTGTATTTCAACAAGGTCCCGCCGACCAGAATCTCCGTATCGTCGGGGTGCGGCATAAACGCGGCAATTTTTAATTTACGCATAAGACTCCTTTCGACGCGGGCTTTTCGCTTTTCAGCTCGCGGAATAACGCACGGCAGGCGGCAACTTTCATCAGCCAGGTCCCTGCCATCAACAGAATCGTGATCATTTCAATACCAAAGCCCCAGCGCGATTCCAGAACTGCCAGGCTTTGGTAGCCGATGGAGAAAACGATCCAGATCAGACTGTACCGGCCTGCGGGAGTGTTCAGCGCGGCCCGGGTATGATACAGCGAGAGGGCCAGCCCCGCGTTGATCAGAAAGATCAGCGAGGGCAGCGACGCGCTCAGCTGCAGCGCCAGCTTCTGGGAATCCAGGACCTCCAGCTGGTATAAATCCTGGGCCGGATCGATCAGCAGATAGGCGTTGTCCTTTAAGATCAGCGTGATCAGCCCGGCGCTCAGCGCTAAGGAAAACAGACCGAGAATCAGCGTGATCCGGTAGATTTTCTTCCGCATCAGCCCTTCACTCCCGTCTTGGCGATCCCCTCGACGAATTGTTTCTGGAAGATCATGAAGACGATGATCATCGGGAGAACCGAGATGACCGCGCCGGCCATGACCTGTTCATAATAAGTCGTATGCTCGCCGATCAACATCGCCAGCCCCGCTGACAACGTCATCTTCTCAATCGAGCGGTTTACGATAATCGGCCACATCAGGTTTTTCCAGGTGCTCAGCATCGTCATGATGCCCAGAGCGACCAAATTCGGCGTGACCAGCGGCAGCATGATCTGCCAGTAAATCCGGAAATAGGAACAGCCGTCCATCCGCGCGGCTTCGTCAAGATCTTTCGGAATCGTCTGGAACGCCTGCCGCAGTAAGAAGACGCCGAATACGCTGAACAATGACGGCAGCACCAGCGCGGTCAGTGTGTTGGTCAGCTTCATCTGGACCATCAGACGGAACTGCGGGATCAGAAAGATCTGGCCCGGCACCATCATCAGTCCCAGCATCCCGATGAACAGAATATTCTTAAACGGGAAATTCAGCCGCGCGAAGGCATAAGCCGCCAGGGAAACGATGAACAGCTGACCGGCAATCGTGACAACTGTAACGACGATGGTGTTCCAGTATAACGTCAGGAATGGGAACTTGTTGTAGACGATCTCATAATTCACCCACTGGATTTCCTTCGGGAACATCTGCAGCGGAATCCGGATTGCTTCCTCATAGGTTTTGATGGATGTCAGAAACATCCAGACAAACGGGATCAACATGATCAGCGCGAAGATCACTAACGCCGCATGAAACAGAAATTTGACTTTATTCTCTTTCATAAGCCCCTCCTTAATCGTAGTTAACCCAGTATTTCTGGGCTACAAACTGGACGGCGGTGATCGCCAGGATAATCAGAAACAGAACGACCGAGATCGCCGAAGCGTAGCCGCGGATATTCTGCGTAAACGCGATTTCATAGAAGTAGCTGACCAGACTCATCGAGTATTGATACGCCACGGTGTTGCGCTGGATCATCAAGAAGATGAAATCAAAGATCTGCAGGATGTTGATCATCGACATGATCGTCACGAAGAAGATCGTCGGACTCAGCAGTGGCAGCGTCACTTTGAAGAAAATCTGCATTTTATTCGCACCGTCGATTTCCGCCGCTTCATAATAAATCTTGGAAATCCCCTGCAGGCCCGCTAACATGATGATGACCTGATAGCTGACCATCGACCATACCAGGACGATCAAGATCGCCCATTTTACGGTATTGGGATCGCTCAGCCAGGCAATCGGCTGACCGCCGAGCTTGACGATGATGTAGTTTAATAAGCCGTATTGGTAGTTCATCAGCCAGCGCCAAAGCAAACCGATCGCCGCCGGCATGGTGATCGCCGGCAGAAAGATCGCAGTGCGGTACAGCGTCTGGCCCTTGATTTTCTGGTTGAGCAGCCAGGCGATCACCACGGAGAACCCGACGACCAGCGGTACGCCCAGCACAGTGTAAAACAACGTGTTTTTAAGCGCCGTCCAGAACAGCGGATCGTTAACCAGACGGATATAATTATCCCAGCCGATAAACGTAGGCGGCCCAAACGCGCCGACTTTATTAAAGCTGAAATAAATATTCTGGATGAAGGCAAAGAAATAAAAGATCAGCAAGCCGATCAACATCGGCGCGATAAACAGATACGCGGCGCCGGCTTCCTTGACTTTTCTTTTTGAAAACCTCAGTTTGTTTGTACTCATGGGATTCCTCCTGATTCAAGAGAATCAGAGTTAGGCAAAACTGCTTCTGCCTAACTCTTTCACGTTCATTGCTTCACTGATTAATTTAACTGATCGAGTACGGCCTGCGCTTTTTCTGCACCGTCCTTCAGCGCCTGTTCAACCGGCTGCTGACCAGAGAGCGCCATCGCGATCGCATCGTTGACGAAGGTGTTCCATTCAAAGTTGCCGTTGGTCGGATATGGGAAGCCAGTCTTGGTGACGTCGGCGATCACCTGCGCATCAATATTCTTGAAGCTCTTGACATATTCCTTCTGCGCTTCAAAGTTCGCCGGGAAATCAATGCCGTTCTGCGCTTCCACGCTCATCGCTTCCGCACCCGTCAGGTATTTGATCAATTCCCAAGCTTCTTGCGGATGCTTGGTCTGCGCGGCAATCGCGTAGCCCAGTCCGCCTAAAACAGACTTATTGTTAACGGCCATCGACGGCATTGGAATGAGCTGAATCGCGCCGTTTTGTCCTAAGCTCGAGGTATCCAGCACGGAGGCTTTCCAAGAGCCGATGAAGACGATCGCGCCCTGACCGGAAACAAACAGGTCAGTACCTTTGGTTTCGGATAAGACGGTGTACGGAGCCATCATCTTCTGGTCCATCAAATCGACCATCTGCTGAATCGTATCAATGCCGGCTGGTTCGGCGACGCCGGTCGTCTTGCCATCGTCAGACAGATAGACCGCGCCGTTTTGTTCAAAGAAGTTGACAAACGAAGGCTGGGCATCAAGTTCCATGACAATCGGATATTCGGAGCCGCCTGCGGCTGCGATCGCGTCGCGCAGCTGTCCGGCAATCGTCCGCATATCGTCCCAGGTCCAGCCATCCTGCGGCAGCTCAACGTTGTATTTCGTAAAGATTTCAGTGTTCAGCGCAACATAGACAGCGTCTAAGCCTTTCGGCAGACAGTATTGGGCGCCGTCATAATTGAAAGCCTGGACACGTGCATCAACATACTGTGTCAAATCATAATTATCGGCTTTGATGAATTCGTCCAGCGGTTTTAAAACGCCGCCCTCGACATATTTCGGCAGATAGGTGTTCATCCACATTACGTCCGCGGATTCTCCGGATTCCAGCGAAGCGTCCAGCTTCTGCCAGTAGTTGCTCCATGGAACCTGTTCGATCGTGGCTTCGATTTCACCCTTGTGAAGTTCGTTAAACTTGTCGACGTTCTGCTGGATGACTGGCGCCTGCACCTCATCCCACAGCGTAAGGCTGATCTGAACTGGACCTGACGTCGGAGTTTGGCCGCCGCCTCCGCCAGAGCAGGCAGACATGGCTAAGACCATAAAACTGCTGAGTAAAATGCTGAGTAATTTTTTCATAATCGGTAATCTTCCTTTCCGTTGGCGTTAGTGTAAGCGATTACATTTAAAAGTGTCAATTTTTTATTGCTTAACTCTTGGTATTGTGTAAGAATTTAATCTGTTATTTTTGATACTCTTTTGATACTTTTTTGTATATTTCTTTTATCATTTTTAAATTCCTCTTTTGTTTCTTTCAACAAAAAAACCGCACATAATTACGGTTTTCTTCTCTTTTCATTCATTTTCCCGGATTTTCATCTGAGCATTTTGATGTTCTCTGATTTCCAAAAAACTTTTTTTTAAATCCATTTCCCAAACTGATTCACAAATTCTGTTTCCGCCTTTCGTTAGAATTTCCAGCGACGTTTAAAAGTAAAAAAAGCCCCTCGGAGAATCTCCGGGGAGCTGAGTTGATAAAACGAGTTACTGAGCCTTGCCAGCGTTCTGACCGGCAATCATACCGAAGGTGAAGATATCGGCGATCGCGTTGCCGCCCAGACGGTTGCCCGCATGGATACCGCCGGTAACTTCGCCGGCTGCCCATAAGCCTTCGATCGGCTGACCTTCAGCGTTTAAGACTTCCGCCGAGGTGTTGATGACCACGCCGCCCATTGTGTGGTGTAGCGAAGCCTTCCGCGGTGAGATGACGATGCCAACGTTCGGATCGTTCTCAATCGCTTCCAGATCGATCGCGCCGGCCAGGACTTCTTTGCCGAAATCCGGATCGTTCTGATTTTCAACATAGCTGTTGTATTTTTCGATGACCTTGCGCAGCGCTTCTTCCGTAAACGCCGGAGTCGCTCCGCCTGCCGCAGTCTTGGACGCTTCCGCCAGTTCCGCTAAAGTAGAACCATACCAGACATGGCCATTGTCGACCATCGACTGAATGGTCGTACCGAACAGCCCTTCTTCCAATGAAGCCCCCTTGCATAAACCGTCGGCTTCCTTCAAACCGCTGCCGGCATAAATGATGTAGAAGATGCCGTTATCCAGCGTCAGCGAAGCCTTGGCCAGAACGTCGCGTTCCGCATATTCGTCGACAAAACGTTCACCCTGACCGTTGATCCAGATCTGTTCTGATGCGTCAGCCCAGATGCCGTCGGTCATTGTGCCCTTGATCGGGGAAGAGGAAGGCATCAGCTGGGAAACGCCCAGACCCGTCGTATCCGCGCCGATTTCCATCGCCATGACGATGCCGTCGCCGGTGTTGGTGCCGACATTGGTCGTCAAGGTACGGTCGGTCAGATCGTCGCCCCAGTATTCGTCATACTGTTTGACCATTGCCGGATTCGCGCAGTAGCCGCCGCTGGCCAGCACAACGCCGTGTCCCGCTTCTAATGTGACTTCCGTACCGTCGGCTTTTTCAGCCTTAACGCCGGTAACGCGGCCGTTGTCATCAACGATCAACGACTTCGCCGCCGTTTCCGTATAAATCGTTACGCCTTCTTTTTCAGCCGCGCTCTGCAGTACCTGAATTAACGGCAGACCTGCGGTGTAAGCATGGGTTCTTGGCCACATTGCGCCTAATACGGTGTACAGCGAATCCCCGGCGCCCGCATGAGAAGCTGTGCCGACGCCGATTGAACCCGCCCAGTCATAAGAATTCAGCGCGCTTTCCGCTAAGGTGCGGGCCAAATCGATGTCTGAAGCAATCCAGCGGCCGTCGTTCATCTGCCGCAGTCCGCCCGTATAAATATGCCACATGTGCAAAGAAATTGAATCGAAGCCCGGCATATCCTTGCCTGCCGTCTTGCCGGCATTCGTCTTATAGAAAGCCTGGATATCGCTCTGCAGCGTGGTCAGGACTTCCGCCCATTCCGGGAATTGATCCAGATGCAGGTCCGCGTCGGTTGTCGACAGCGCCAGATAGGAATCCAGCGTATTTTTCTGCGCTTCCGATAAAACGCGCTCCGCCTGCGCTTCCGGGTCAACCGCGTTGAACGCGCCGCCGGCCATCATTGTATCGCCGCCCAAGAACGAGCTTTTTTCAATCAGGATGACCTTCGAGCCTTCCTGTGCCGCCGCGATCGAAGCGCTCAATCCCGCTCCGCCGCCGCCGACAACGACGACGTCCGCGGATAACGTTTCCGCCTCGCCGGCTGCCGCGTGATAAGCGTTTGCCTTTAAAGCGCTGAGATCCATACCGGCGTTGGTTGCCGCATCCTCAGCCGCCCGCATTAATGCGTTGCTGCAAAGCGTCGCACCGGTAACGGTGTCTAAATCGAAGGTCTGATGTTCGACGATCTGAGCCGGAATTCGTTCCAGCGCTACATCGGACAGCCCTGCGGTTTCATGACATTCCGTCACTTCAGCCTTGGTGATCTTTCCTTCTTCCACTGTCAGCTGGACGCTGACCGGTCCCTGCATGCCCGTTGACGTGCCTGTAAACACTCCGGACATCGTGTCCCCGGTTTTCGCCGGTTCCTGTTTTGGTGTCTGTGAACAGCCGGTCAGACTCATCGTCATCGCCAGAGCCAGAATCACAGAAAGACAAAATTTCTTCATGACTTTCCCTCCTGTTATGAATCGTAAATATTGTAAACCTGTTAGCTGCTTACAGGTCAACAAGTTTGTGAACGAACAAACAGAAGAAATGGAAAACAAACCGTGTTTCAGATCCATGGGTTAATCCAAGAGGGAGATTCCGGCTATTACATCGTCGAGGAGGAATGTATATCCTGTCAAATGTGCAAAGAGCACTGTCCTGTCGACGCAATTTCTGAAGATTAATCCGCTTCTCAGCGTATCGGATTTATAATTCTGCCGATACTCCAATGCCATGCACGAACATGCCGTTTTTCATATAGCTGAGATAGATGCGGCCGATCAAATCTTCCTTCAATTCAATATTTCTCTGCCGACACTCAGCCAGAAGCGGTTTTAGATCGCTGCGTGTCAGCTGAAATGGATCGGAAATCTCAAGCATGTACTGCAGAATCTCGCCGCCTTCTTTTCGTTCCACTTCGGCAGGCAGCTTTAGGTCCAGCTTCTTTTTATTGCGTTCCAGAATCCCCAAACCGATGCTGACATCCAATGGCCGGCGATCCTCGATCACGCTCTGCAGTCCGATTTTGATCGCAATGTAGGAGAATGGCATATTCTCAGACAGAATCTCAACGGCCTTCTGCACCCCCGGAGTCCTGACGGCCCCAGTCCCGAAATTCCAGACATTATAGCTGTTGTCACGGGAGAATTGAGCGATGCGTTCCCGCCCATCTTTCATCATTTGAAAATAAGCCTGCATTTCCTTCAACCGCAGCAGCTTGATTTCCTGCCAGCGGATTTGTTCCTCCAGCTCGGTGACATGCGCGCCGACCCATTGATCAATCGCTTCCAGTTCCTCATTTTTCGCGCTCAGCGATTCTTGAATACTCATATCAAAGCTGCGCAGCATCTGCGCGTGATAAATATTCAGCGCGTCCTGCGGCGTAAAATTCCGATAATTATTGTTCTGACGTTCTCCCTGTATCAAGCCCATCCGGTCATAATAACGAACCTTACTGCTGACCATGCCCAGCTGACGGGCAAACTCATTGACCTTCATGTCTGTCACCTGTACGCTTTCTTCCTTTTAATTTTATTGATATCATTATAAAGCATAAACGTAATAAAAACGCTGAAAATCGCATTGATTCCAGCGCTTTTTAATTTTTTTCATTCAAAAACAACCAAGATCAAATTACCAAAATTCCGTTTCCGGCTCATCCATAATTTCCACCCGCCGGCCGCTGACAAGATCCGTCCAGGCGCATTTCCACGCGTGCAGCTTCATCCGGCCCTGAACCGGCCGGGGATTATACAGCGGGTCGTTGACGATCGGCCGCTGGATTGACGCCAGATGGACGCGGATTTGATGTGTGCGTCCGGTTTCCAGCTGACAGCGGACCAGCGTCTGTTTCTCCTTTTGCCGGCAGCGCAGCACTTCGACATGAGTCACCGCCGGCTTGCCGGTCGGGGAAATCCGATAGGCCTTTGCGTTATGCCGGTCCCGGCCGATCGGTTTGTCAAGCGTCAGTCTGTCCTTCGGCTTCATGACGCCGCTGACCACCGCCAGATACGTTCGGGCGATCTGCTTCCGGGCCAAAGCCTGATCCAGCTTCGGCTGAAAAAACGGACACTTGCTGAAAAGCACGATCCCGCTGGTGCCTTCGTCCAGCCGGTGAATCGGCCGGACAGTGCAATGCTGGCCGGTTCGCAGATAATACGCCGCCACCGCGTTGGCCAGCGTGCCGGTCTTTCCTTTATCATCCGGATGGACGATCATGCCGGCCGGCTTGGACACCGCCAGGATCAGTTCATCTTCATACAAAATCCTGACCGGGATTGCCCACGGAACAAAATCCGGTTCTTCCTGCTGAAACACCTTCAGCGCCAGCTCGTCGCCGACCTTTACCTTCGCACTCTGCCGTACTGGCTGACCATTCAGTGTAATTCTCTGTTCAATTTCCAGCTTGTAGCGCGCAGCCTTGGAACATCCCCAGGGCGCAAGCAATTCCGCGATCGTCTGACCTTCGGCTTCCGCGGAGACGGAAAACCGCAGCCAGGGCGTATCGATCCGCAGCGTCATCAGTCCCGGCCTTCCGGAAACAGATAGCCCGCCTGCTCAAACAGAGTGTCCAGATCGAGCGGATTCGGCTTCCAGGTCTGCGGCCGTGCTTGCTTTAAGAACGCCTCGGCACAGGCCGCATGCGCGGCTGCCCCTTTCCACAGTACGCTTTCGTCCAGATCATGCCGGCTGGTATGCACGTCGGCAATGATGCCTTTTTCCTCATTGCGCATGCCTAAGAAGGCGTAAACTCCCGGCATCCGCTGCAAATACAGCGGGAAGCTGTCCGTGCCCATCCACGGCTCGGCCTGGATTACCGCTTCTTTTCCCAACATTTCGCCGCAGACCTCGGCCGCGGTTTTCGCGTAGTCCGCGTCATTGTTCAGCGGGAAGCCCGGCGCGTTCAGCTTATCAAAACTTGCCGTGCAGTCGTAGGCTTCGGCGATGTGTTCGACAACGTGGCGCAGCTTGGCCTGAAACGCCAGTCCCGCTTCCCGGTTATAAAACCGCACCGTGCCCTTAAATACGCAGGTATCCGGCAGGATGTTGGACTTCGTTCCGGATTGAACCAGACCCGTGGAAATCGTCAGCGGCTCAAACGGACTGACCGTGCGCATCCGCAGCGCGTTCAGCGCCTGACCAATCGCCGCATAGCAATCGATCGGATTGACGCACAGATCCGGGCGGGAGCCATGTCCGCCGCGTCCCTGCAGCCGCACATGGAAGGAAAACATCCCCGCCATCAGCGGCCCGGCCTGAATTTGCAGCGTCCCGGCCGGAGTATGCGGGGAAACATGCAGACCAAATACACTGTCCGGCTTGATACCTGCTTTATCCAACGTCTTCATGATATGATAAATATTCATCGTCGCTTCTTCGCCACGTTCAAAACACAACAGCACCGTACCTTCCAGAGCCTCCCGGTGGGTCTGAAGCAGCTTGGCCGCTGTCAATAACATCGCGGTATGACCGTCGTGGCCGCAGGCATGCTGGACGCCGGGAATCTCGCTGACGCACGCTTTCTGCAGTCCGCCGCCGTTGGTCTTTTCTTCCTGGATCGGCAGCGCGTCGATGTCCGCCCTTAACATGACGGTCCGGCCCGGCTTGCCGCCCTCGATCCAGCCCAGCACCCCGCCGTGCTCAACGATCTGCGTGCGAATACCCTGCGCCTGTAAGAACTGATCGATCAAGGCCACCGTCTGTTCCTCGTGCGAGCTTAATTCCGGATGGCGGTGCAGCTGACGGCGCAGATCGATACAAAGATCGCTTAAGCGCTGCGCTTCTTCATTCCATTGAATTGTCATGATCTTCTCCTCGCTTTTTCACTATCGCTTTCATGAAACAGCCTTCCTGACAGGCTGAAGCTTTCCGCCGGATCAGGAAGACTTTGCTTTTTCTTTGAGTACAAGCCTTTGCTTTGTCTTAGCGGACGCAGTCGGCATAGAAATCAAACACCTGCTGCTCAGTCGGGAACCGGGCGATCAGAACCTCGTCGCCCATCGCTTCCGCCAGCGCCGGATCCATCGCAATCCGCTGGATGATCGCGCCTTGATACCGTTCGATGATCCATTCCATCGAATGCTGATACGCTTGTTCCTTACGCCGTCCGACAAACACGCTGGAATACGGGCGTTCCGGGTTGTAGCAAGGCTCGTGATCGATCAGGGTATCGGCCCAGATCTGATAGATGTCGATATCGTTGGCATAGTCGATCATGTCTGGCAGAAATCCTCCCGGCGGGCGCATGTTGACTTCCAGGCCGATGATGTCGCCCTGCCGTCCCAGTCCCTCCTGATCGCAGTCCAGGCGGAAGAATTCCAGGTGGAAAAACCGGTCGCGCACGCCGAAAGCCTGCAATGTCCGCTCGCCTGCGCTGCGCAGATCGTCCGGCACCGTTTTCAGCGAATAACAGCCGATCGGCTGCTTCTCGTTGACCGAATCCATGACCGAACCGAGGTAGACATGACTGGTCGCAAAGACGACCTTGCCCTGGTTGTTGATAATCCCATCGAACGTGCAGACTGTGCCGTGGACGAATTCCTCGACGATCATCCCGGAGTGCATCGTTTTTAACATCTGCTCGAGTTCCTCCGCGTTGTGAATCCGCATCGTGTCGCTCGCCCCGACGCCGCGGTCCGGCTTGGCAACTAAGGAATAGTTCACTTTTTCGGCAAACTCGCGGATCTCGGCTTTATCCTCACTGATCAGCCAGCGTGCAGTCGGTACGCCCGCTTCGGCGTATTTTGCTTTCATCAGCGACTTGTGCTGACAGACGTTAAGCTGTTTGGGAAACATGCCGGTCGTGACATGAAACAGCTCGCGCAGCTCGGCGTCCAAATTCAGCCAGTATTCGTTATTCGATTCGATCCAGTCGATCTTGCCGTACTTCCATGTGAAATAACCGCAGGCCCGGATCATCTGATCCCGATCCGTCATCGAATAGACGCAGACCACGTCGTCCAGCACTGCCCGCAGTGTTTCCGGCAAGGATTCCACCGGCGTGTCGACAATCCCCAGCACGCGCACGCCGCGGTTTTTCAAAGCCCGCGCAAACAGCCAGTAATTGGATGGGAAATGCGGTGAGATCAATACGAAATTTATCATTCTGTTTCCTCCCAACACCGCTGAAGGATCCCTAATTCTTCCATCCAGGCCGGTGTTTCTTCTTCCCAGCACGCCTCGCAATGCGTCCCTTCCGGGTAGCAATGCAGATAAACCGACGCTTTGTCCTCCAGAATCCGCTGGATCGTCAGATTATCGGCCGTGACCTGCGCCAGTTCTTCCTGGGTGCCGGTTTCCATGCCGCCCCAGCTGATATAAAACTGCGTGTCTTCCTCGATCCAGGCTTCGTCAAGATCCTCGCACAACGGTTCCATGACCAATCCCAGATACGGCGACAGGCAGGCAGCCCGGCTGTAGACTGAGCTGTAGCGGCCGCCGGCGTACAAGGCCATCAGGCCGCCCATTGAGCTGCCGCCGATAAACGTATGTTCCCGATCCGTCAGCACCGGCAGGTTCTCGTCCACCCATTCTTTTAACTCGCCGCTCATCCAGTCCAGCAGCAGCTCGCCCTGCCCCTGCACCTCGCCCCAGACGGGATCGGCAAAATCGTAAGGTGAAAACTCCCATAGCCGGCGGTTGCCTTCATGGTTGCATTCAAGGCCGACGACGACCAACGGCAGCCGGGTTTGTTCGAGGTAATCCTTCAATCCCCAGCTTTTGCCATAGGTTGCTTCCTCATCGACAAACAGATTGTGACCGTCGAACATATACAGCACCGGAACCTTTTGGCCCGGCGTCAGTCCGTCGGGAATATACAGATGGAGCGTCCGCGCTTCGTCCAGCGGCGTAATCCATGTTTCCTGTTGAATAAGCATCTCTGTGATCCTCTTTTCTAGCCGGGAATTCCCAGCCTGACGTTTTCATTGTAGTGAATTTTCAGTCGGAGCGCAAGCCTGAAAACCGCGGGAAAGAATCAGAAACCGCCGGACACAGCCCGGCGGTCAGATTCTGAAGCATTTAACAAAGACGGCTGATAAAATACGGGAACTGTTTGCGCCACCACGGCCAGTCGTGAACCGCGTCGCCGCCCCAGTAATCGATCCAGGCCGGGATGTTCTTATAGCCTAACAGTTCCTGCATCCTACGGGTATCCTGCTGAGCTTCCTGTTCCCAATCGCCCTGGCCGCAGCACAGCACGATATCGCAGTGCCGGTATTTTTCCACATACGGATGATCGGCCGGCATCTGATCGAGATAATCGATTGTGGAGTTGTTATAAACCAAATCATCCATGTAGCTACCGAAATACCACTTACTGGAATAGATGCCGCTTAAGCCGATCGTGCCGTTGAACAGATCCGGCCAGCGGAACATGAAATTCACAGCGTGAAGCGCCCCCAGACTGCAGCCGGTCGTCAGAATCCCGCCGGCCCGCCGGCCGTCATTGGACCACTGGTTAATCTCGAGGATCCGCGGCGCCAGCTCTTCCACGATGTAGCGGGCATAGGCCTCGTGGCGCTCGATCCGGCCGCGGCATTCGCGGTCGAAAGCGGCCCAGGTCTCCCAGTCGATGCTGTCGCAAGTAAACAGCTGCAGCCGCCCCTGTTCAAGCAGATCCTGTACGGCCCCGACCATGCCGAAATTTTCAAAATCATAGAACCGGCCGCTCTGTGCCGGGAACACCAGGCAGGGCCGTCCGGCATGACCGTAAACCTTGAATTCCATCATCCGGTCAAGATGATAGCTATATTCGTTATAATACGCTGTATGCATGTTTTCTACTCCTTGGTCATGGTAAAGCTGACGAATTCCATCATATCCTCATAGCCCGCGAAACGGGCGGTGATCATGTCGTTACCCATCGCCGGGGCTAAGACCTCCGGCATCGTTTCCGCCATCACGATCGCGCCGGCGTAGCGCTCATGCACCTCGGCGAGGGTATGTTGATAAGCCAGGCGGTGGCGGCGGCCCGTATAAACGCAATAATACGGCCGGTGCGACGGATCGAAATATCCGTGGTCATATGCAACCATGTTCGCCCAGATTTTATAGACATCGATATCGTTGGCATAATTCATCATATCCGGGGTATAGCCTCCCGGCGGACGCATGTTCACTTCCAGGCCGATCAGATCGCCCCGCTTGCCTAATCCTTCCTTATCTTCAGTCAGGCGGAAAAACTCGCAGTGGAAAAACCGGCTCTGCGTCGGAAACGCCGCGATCACGCGCCGGCCGGCATCCTTGAGATCCTCCGGGATCTGACGTACGGAATAATAATAGATGTCTTCCTCATGATTGACAATTTCCATAATCGGCCGCGGAAACACATGCGACGTTTCAAAAATCGGCTGACGCTCACGGTTGGCGATGCCATCGTAGGATTCAATCGAACCCGGCACATATTCTTCCATGATGTACTGCACCGATGGCAGATGATCGTAGAATTCATGCAGCTGCGCTTCATTTTCCAGCTTGTAGGTCGCGTTGGCGCCGACGCCGTTGTCTGGTTTGACGACAACCGGATAGCCCGTTTGCGCGACAAACGCCAGTCCCGCTTCCCGCTGTGACACCAAATGCCAGCGGGCCGTGCGGACTCCGGCTTTTTCATACAGCGCCTTCATCTGGCTCTTGTATTTAATAAAGGAAATGGCCTCGTTGCGCACGCCGCTGGTCACGTTGAAATCTGTGCGCAGCTGAGCGTCCTGCATCAGCCAGTATTCGTTATTGGATTCGATCCAGTCGATCTTGCCATAGCGGAACGCAAAAAAAGCGCAGGCTTTATACACTTCCTCATAGTTTTCCAGACTTGAAACCTTGTAATATTCCTGCAGGTTCTGCTTCAGGTTCTCCTCAAGCAGTTCGTATGGAGTGTCGCCGATCCCCAGTACGCGCACGCCGTTCTGTTTCAGACAGCGGCAGAAATTCCAGTACGTCTTCGGGAAGTTTGGCGATATAAAAATAAAATTCATGACGATTCCCCACCTTATCTTTTTCTCATTGTAGCAGAATTGAACATTTTTTTAAATTGGTTGACAGTCAAAAGTCCGCTATTTCTGAAAAAACTTGCTGAAAGAAATGAAAGAGTATCAAATTTAACCAGTGTGAAGACACAACCTTCCGCTGATAGAAACGTGGGAAAAGCGAAAAATAAAAAACGACCAGCGGCTTGGCGCGGATCGTTTATCCCCGGCTTCATATTTTATCCTTGTCCGATTTGATATTCACTTGATTCCGGGTTTCTGGTTCTTCCCGGGGGAATTCCTATCCCAGATTGGCCGCGGTTAACCGCTTGCGCATTAAATCCGGATCCGTGCAGGCCAACAGCGCGGTTTCCTTTGTAATCCGGCCGGCCTTTAATAAATTCAACAGACTTGCGTCCATCGTAATCATCCCCTCGCGGGCGTTGGCCTGGATGGTATTGTCAATCTGGTGGATCTTATTTTCCCGGATCTGCGTCTGCACGGCATTGTTGACCTTCATGATTTCAAAAGCCGGGATCAGGCCGCCCCCGACCGCTGGAATCAGCTGCTGGGACACAATCGCCTGCAGCACCATCGACAGCTGTACGCGGATCTGCTGCTGCTTCTCAGCCGGGAACACGTCGATAATCCGGTTGATCGTATTCGCCGCGCCGGTCGTGTGCAGCGAGGAAAAAACCAGATGCCCGGTTTCCGCTGCCGACAGCACCGTCTGCATTGTTTCCAGATCGCGCATTTCCCCGACCAGAATCACATCCGGAGCTTCCCGCAGCGCCGCCGTCAGCGCGTGGATATAATCCGGCGTATCCTGCCCGATCTCGCGCTGGCTGACAATACTTTTCTGGTGCCGGTGCAGCACTTCAATCGGATCCTCAATCGTGATGATATGCCCGCTGCGGCTGTGATTGATCGCGTCGATCAGGCAGGCCAGCGTCGTGGATTTCCCGCTGCCGGCCGCCCCGGTGATCAGCACCAGTCCCTTTTTCAGCTCGGAAAACGACAGAATTTCCGGACCGATATGCAGCTCATTCGCATCGGGCAGGACGAACCGCACAACCCGCAGCACCGCGGCCAGCGATCCGCGCTGACGATAGACATTCACGCGGAACCGTCCCATTTGAGAAAGCGAAAAAGAAAAATCATCCTCGCCCGTTTGATGCAGCCGATCCATCGTCCGGTTCTGGCTCAATTTAAAAATTTCCTGAATCAGCGCTTCCGTCATCGCCGGCGTCAGCCGCTGATCATCCAGCTGGACCATTTCCCCGTTAATTTTAATTGTTAACGGCGTGCCGGCGACGATGAAAATATCCGAAGCCCGGCGGTCGACCGCCTGCTGCAATATCGTTGGACAATCCATCAGCGTTCCTCCTTTTCCATTTCCGTTTCACTGTAACGCGCCTGCACCCGGCTGATCGCCTTGTCGCTCATTTTCAGCTGCGCGCTGGCCTGGACATACGACAAAACCGCGAACGTCGTCATGCACAACAGGCAGAACAACATCAATAACGGCGCGATTCCGGTGCCGATATGCACCGCGGTCTGGGTTTCCTGATGATGACTCATGACTTCCCGCCTCCTCGGATCGGACCGATTTCCAACAGAACCCGGCCATCTTTCATCCGCACGACACGCAGGACGGCGGCTTTTTCTTCATTATGGACCAGGCGTTCAATCTCAATCTGATAAACGCCGTTTTCCTGCGGCATCCCGTTTTCATCGCTCCGCCATGCACAGGCATCGCTTTCGCATTGCGGCCACAGCGTGTTCAGCGGCGTATCGGAATGAGTCCGCAGCTGCTCAGCCAGCGGCTGGGCCAGCCGCAGCGCCTGGTTCTGATCCAGCGCTAAATAGTGCTTGGCGCTGGCCAGGGCGAACAACCGCACGCACAGCACAGAGCCGAGGGCAAAACAGAGAATCACAAACAACAGCTCGCTGAGAAAATAAAACGAACTGGAACGCTGCCGTATTTTCATTCTGCGCCCTCCTTCAGCTCAAGGCTCAGCGCCGCCGTTCCCGCTTCCCTTTGCCATTGCAGCCGCAGCTGCGATCCCTGCAGCTCAAAGCGGATCGGATCGGAAGCCGCTAATCGCTCCCCGGCGCTCAGATCCACCGGCTTGTCCGCCTGCCGCAGCAGTTCCATTAACTGGCCAGCCTGAACATAGAACACCGTTTCATACGTCCGGTCCTCAATCTGTTCACGAATCACCAGACACTCCTGATCTTCGATCCGCTGCACGCGCACCTGCCCGCTGCTGACGCCCTGCAGCCGGTTGAACAACACCAGATAAGGCAGCTGCACCCGATCATCCTGCCGCTGTTCCCGCAGCATCCGCTGGTAGAAGGACGCACACCGCTCGATGGTGACAAACGAACAGCCGACAAACAGCGTCAGCAGCAGAAGCATAAACACCATTTCCGTTACCGACCGTTTCATCGCGCCGCCCCCTTCCGGTAGACCGCGACCTCAGGTTTCAGATTGGAGCCGAGCGATTGATAGAATACATTATATTTCGCATGGTCGATCACGACCCCGTAGTTTTGTTCCAGATAGCTTACCTCATCAGGATAGCTTCCCTCCAACGCGTAACACAGCACCGCCGCCTGTTCGATCCGCTGCTCGATCAGCTGCGCTTCTTCATTTTGGATCTGGCCTGAAGCCTGGTTCAGGGAATAAACGATTCCGCCCAAAAGCGCCGCAAAGACCAGGATGAACGCTGTGATTTTTCCCAGTTTCTTCATCGGATTATCCAATGCTGGACATGATGTTCATCAGCGGCAGCATCACCGAAAGCAAAATTGCCCCGACGATGACGGAAAGCAGTACGATCATCAGCGGTTCGATCGTATTCAAGAACTGGTTGACAGCGGTTTCCGTATCGTCGTCATAGCGTTCAGCCACCTGCGCGATCATCTCGTCGCCCCGGCCGGCCCGCAGACCGATGCCGATCATCCGGGCATAGGCTTCTTTGAACAATCCGCAATCCAGCAAGGCCCGGTCAAAGTTTTCGCCTGCGTTCATTTTCTGCATGCAGTCCCGGATTTGTTTTTTCACGCCCGGATGTTCGATTAAGGTTTCCAACCCCTGCAGCGCTTCGCTGATTTCCACACCGCTGCGGGTAAATAAGGACAACGCGAAGGCCGCCTGCGCCAGCGATAATTCGCGGCATACCCCGCTGATCAGAGGCACGCGGGCAAACAGTGCCGTTAACGACAGCTGCGGATTGCGAAGCTGCCGCCATCCGATAACCCCGGCCCCGATCAATACCAGAGCGGAAACCGCCGCAGAAGCGACGATCAGGACCGTCCCTGCCTGCATCAGCACCTGCGCCGGTACCGTAAGCGAAACGCCGAGATTGCGCAGCACTTCGTCGAACACCGGCAGCACCTTAAATAAGATCACGCCGACGACGACCATCACCATGATCAACAGGATCAGCGGATAGGTCAGCGCGTTCTTCAGATTGATCCGGATCTTTTCCATCCGTTGATAATACTGTGCCAATGCGTCCAGCACCTGATCCAGATAACCGGTCTGTTCCCCGATCCGCACCATCCGGATCATATAGGCGTCAAACGCTTCCGTCCGTTCCAGGCTGTCCGCCAGGGTTTCGCCCAGTTCCATCTCATTCTTGATTTTCAGCAGCGCGTCGTGCAGACCGGCATCCGGCTGATCGTTAGCCACCACGCCTAATCCGTCTTCTGCCGACAAGCCCGAGCTGATCATCATCGACAGCTGCTGGCACAGCAGCGCGCATTCGTTTCCGGCGATTTTTTTCATGCTTCCTTCCCCCTTTTAATAGCGATATTTATCCTGATACTGTCCTTTGTATTTCATCTGGGTCGACGCGTAGGTCGGATCTAAGCGCGTCCAGGTTTCCTTTTCAAAATAGATTTCCGGATTGATCCAGCCGGCTCCGCGGACATAGACCTCAACCCAGGCATGATAGCCTTCGTCGACATAGCCGGTAATCAGGCGGGTTGGAATCTGCTGGACGCGCAGCATCGTGCTCATCAGCGCCGCATAGTCGAAACAGATACCCTTGCCCTGGGCCAGCGTATCGTCGACCACCGGCAGGACGTACTGATCCTTGACTTCTTCCGCTTTGTCCCAGTCATAGCTGACATGCTTGACCACGTAGTCATAAACCGTCAGCACCCGTTCCAGCTCAGTCCGGCAGTCCTGCGTCAGTTCAAATGATTTCAGGACGCTGGCCGACTGCGGCGTATAGTTTACGATCTGATTCGGATAGAGGAACGGCAGCGTTTCCCCGCTTAGCTGAACGTCTAACGTCTGCTTGAACAAGACCGCATACCGCGAGCCTTCAATATTCTCATATCCCCGGATTTCATACTGGCCGCTGCCCAGCGTCAGCGGATAGGTGATATAATTCCCATCCTGGTCGATATCGTAGGGATATTCTTCTCCATCCTTGATGACTTTCAGCTTTAATCGGCGGTGTTGGGAACTTAGGGTTTTCACCATGATGTAGCCCTGATCGGCATGACTGGCGTCGATCTGGATTAAATCGTCGCCCAGAACCACGCTGCCGGAAGCCTCGGGAAGATGAATTTCCGCAGGCGTCGGAGAGGGGGTTTCCTCGGTGGGCGTCGGGTATTCCTGGGCTGAAGACGGCTTGCCGGAGGAGCCGCAGGCCGATAATAACAGTGCCAAAACAAGCCATCTGCGTATTTTCAAAATCTGCACTCCTCCCTTTTCTGTTTCATTATAACACAAACCTTGCGATTCTCATGAGACTCTGTTATGCGGGTCTGTAAGAAACACAGAAACTCCCGCGCTGGTTAAAATACGCAGAAAATCCAAACAGTGCTAACGTCCGGCACGAAGCCGGCTCTGGCTGATAATCAGCTTCGCTGGGCCGACCTCCACCGACAATTCCGCCAGGGCATCCAGTACAATGGTCAGCTGACAGTCGTCGAGATCGCTGCTCTGTGACTGCCGGAAGATCAAGGCCGAACCCTTGCGGACACGGACGTGGGATAAATCCAGCGGCAGCGGCTTTTTGTTTTGATATCCAGCGCAGACAACGGTCATCGTCCCATCCGGATTTTCCTCGACGTTTCCCAGTTTCAGCACAATCTTATCCTTCCTCACCATCACCCGCAGCACGGTGATCAGACCGCCGGCCAAAATGCCCCAGCCGATCAACCATTCCCAGCCCAAATCCACCATCGGATCCATCGCCGCCGCGGGTAGGATGACAGTCAGATCCAAACCAAAAACTTCCGGCGGCAGTGTCCGGAAGCAGGCAAAACTTGTTATCAGTAATCTGAGCCTCATCACCGCAGCCACCCTTTCTTTCTTATTCTTTATTATGCGGAAAGACGGTTAGAAATCCGTTAGATAATGCGGGATTTAAAGAATTATTTTTATGAATGCGAAGCAGCGGGAGTTTCCTCATTCAAGATTTGATAATCATAATGAAGTCGGCAGCGGGAAGACGCGATTTTCTTATAAAACCGCCGGGTAAGCCGATCCATAACCAGCGCGGTATCGCTCTTTTCCCGCACCGTCATTAAAATTCCGAACTGCGTCTTGCTAAAACGCGTGTACACATCGTTGGCCCGCAGTCCCGAGCGGATGATGCGGTTCATCAGATCCCCGCAGTCCTGGGCGGACAATTCAGCGTCCAGCACTTTCAGATGGGTGATCAAAAGCACGATCGGCTCCGCGCTGCGCCGGGCCTCCAGACATTTGCTCTGTACAAGCTTGGCAAAAACCGGACGTTCGCAATAGAAGGCGGAAGGCTCGCTGATCCCTTCCAGCTGAGAGAGATAATCCAGCGGCGTCAGTTCCTGATCCTCGTTATCCGCTTTAACAAAATAAACCAGCGACTGACTTTTGCCCTGGAATTCCATTCCGAATTCCTTGTAGAAAGAATCGGAGATCTTTTCATAGTGCTGGATCGCACGGGCGTATTTCTTTTGATCGAGCAGAATTTTCAGATAAAGGTAATTCAGCTGATCCTGATAGAGATCGTGCTGAAGGGCTTTGAGCAGCAGCGTTTCCGCCTGCTCCTCATGATGATGCTCCGCCAGCGACAAAGCCGCCGCCTGAACCCGCTGGAGATACAGCTGCCAGTATTGTTCGCGGTATGTATAGATCCAGCTTTGATCCAAACCTGGTAGAAACTCGCCAGGATACAATTTTGCCAGCGCTTCCACCTGATCGCCGTCGAGATTCTCAGGAATCAGCGGCTTATTCAGCTCGTCAATATCCAGTTCCAGATTGGAACAAACAAAGCTGTAGCCGCCCCGCTGCGTCACAATCCACTCGTCCGCGCCCGCCACAGGCAGCTCCTCCAGATATTTCCGCAGTCGGTGAACAGTGAACTTCATCGCGTTCAGCGGATTTTTAGAATCCTCCCAAAACAATTCAATCAGCCGTTCTTTTGTCACCAAGGTACCGTGATTCAGGCAAAGACAGGCTAAAAAGGCCGCCGTCTGCTTGCCGAGCAGCGCAATAAGATCCATTTTCTGTTTGTCTGTTTTTAAGATAAAACCGCCAAGCATCTGAATTCTAATTCTTTCCATTCGTCTGCCTCCCCGACTTTTTAATCTCATTGTTATTATATTATAATTTACAGGTTTTTACTAATATCAATGTCTCACTTCCGTAAAATTTCTTAGGATTGTCCGGGATAATGATATAATGAGGGAAATAAGGCAGGGTATGTTCATGAACAAGAATCAAGACCTCATTCCGGAGCGGATGGCGCTGTCCGCGGACTGCCGGGATGGAGAATCGCTTTTTTACAAGCTGAAACAGAAGTTTCAGGAATCCCTGGTCTTGATGATCATGGATATCAAACAGTTCCAGACGATCAATTATCTGTACGGCTACCCGGCAGGCGATGAAATTCTACGCCGGATTTTTACCATTCTGAACAATAATTTACGATTGGAAGAAGTGGTTTTCCGGCTGTGTGAAGATCAGTTTGTCTTGCTTTTAAAACAGGAGAGCCGGTATGATCTGATCCAGCGGCTTCTGGTCATCGACGAAGAAATCTATCAGCTGCATTATGACGGACACTGGCTGAGGCTGTTGTTATCGTTTGGGATGCATGAAGTTCATCCCGATGATCATTATCTGTTTGCCCTGGACTGCGCCAACAATGCGCGATTGTGCGAGCCGGATTATTCCCGATACAGTACTTCCTATGAATTTTCAAGTCCGGCAATCCGGGAACAGCTTCATCATCAGGCGCAGATTGAGACGCTGATGCATTCAGCGCTGGAAAAACCGGAATTTGTCGTTTTCATCCAGCCCAAGGTTTCATTAAAAGACGGCCGGATCGCCGGCGGGGAAGCTTTGATTCGCTGGTTCCATGACGGACGGCAGATCCCGCTGAATTTATTCCTGCCGATTCTTGTACGGAATACATTTATCCGCAAGATTGATCAGTTTGTTTTCGAGCAGTTATGCCAGTGCTTCAGCCGCTGGATCCGACAGGCAGCGCCGGTTGTGCCGATCAGCTGCAATCTGTCGCGGCCTTCCTTTCAAGACACCAGTTATCTCGGTGAACTGTTGGAAATTTACCGCCGCTACTCAATTCCGCAGTCATTATTAGAGCTGGAACTGTCGGAAGAAATTGAGCTGGGCAGCGAAATTTCGTTGTTGGATTATATGAAGGAGATTCAGAATCTCGGATTTCCTTGTTCCCTGGATGATTTCGGATCGGGTTACTCGTCGCTGAGCCTGCTCAGCTCTCTGCCGGTATCGATCATCAAGCTGGACCGTTGCTTTTTTACACAGCCGCTGCATGAAAAAAATCGGATTGTATTGCAGGAATTATTGACGATCACGCGCCGGCTCGGAATGAAAACGGTAGCGGAGGGCGTGGAAACGCAGGAATATATTGATTTTCTAAAGGCAAACGGATGTGATCTGGTTCAGGGATTTTATTACTGTACGCCGGTGACCATTTCTGAATTTGAAAAGCTGCTCATCCAGCAGCCGTTTCTCGATCGCCAAAATGAAACAAATAAAAACAGCGTCGCTTTGGAAGCTTGATGAATCTCGCTTCTCAAAGTTTCGCTGTTTTTTTAGCCTAAGATAAAATGGTTCAGCGCGCCGAACAGGCCTGCGCTGGCTAAGCCCATAATGACGCCGGCCAGTAAGACGCCGCCCATCACGGCTAAGACGCTGGATTTAAAATCCATGTCCAGAAAGCTGGCTGCCAGCGTTCCCGTCCAGGCGCCGGTGCCTGGCAGCGGGATTCCCACGAACAGCAGCAGCGCGACAAACAGGCCGCGGCCGGCTTTTTCCTGCAGCTTTTTTCCGCCTTTTTCGCCTTTGTCCAGACAGTAGGTAAAGAACTTGCCGATAACCGGCTTGTCTGCGCCCCAGATCAAGACCTTCCGGGCGAACAGATAGATAAATGGGACCGGAATCATATTGCCTACAATCGCGACAATATAAGAGGACCACAGCGGCATACCAAACGCCTGGGAATACGGGATCGCGCCGCGCAGCTCAATCAGGGGTACCATGGATATCAGAAACACTAGGAAATATTTTTTTAACACTTTCAGCACTCCAATTCTTTTCATTATTTACAGCATTGCCATTGTACACGAATTCAAACTAAGTTACAAGGTGAAATGGCTTTTCTTAAGGGATTCTTAGAAATTTCCAGGTTGGTTTCTCGAGAAAAGGAAGGGCGTAAAAACCAGGAATCTCGATTAGGATTGTTATTATTTATCCCTTCTAAACTTCCGTTTTTTATAAACATTCTAATCCCATTCACTTTACTTTAGACTTAACATTCATGGAATTTACTTCATTAGCATCATACAGAAGATTTAATCCTGGTTCTTTTTTACATATCTTGTTTCTTTTATTGGCTTTTAGGCATTCATACACGTTCCCTTAGCTTTAATTTATAACATCTATTCATCATTGTTTTTTTAATATAGGCCGCGGGTAGTTTTCATAGCAATCTAAGAGCCTGACTTTTCATTATTGCAGGGAACAAGTCCATTAATCTTAATCTTTTGAATTATTCGAAATTTCTAGATAGTTCATTTCCACTGTTTCCCTTTTTGTTCCAGCAGCTTTATACTTTCCAAATAATCCTTTTCCACACTGCTAAGTGTCTTTGCTTTGTATTTCTTATATTCCGTTTGAGCCTTTTCCATCGCCTGCAAATGACTGACCGTTCCATTTCCTATGAGAAGATTTTCACCTGTTGATGTCAAAATCCCGTCCAGATGCTTTGCCCAATCTTCCATGGTCATCGGTATCTCTCGTTCTGCCTGCCTTTCCGCAAAATCAAGATATCCTGATACTAACTGTCCCATCGCACGAAGTTCTTTTTCATCCAGATAATTTTTAGCCATTTTCGCTTCACGGAGCGTAGGCTGGTTTCCTGAAAAAGTCATCAAGCCCATAAAGTCTTTTTCTGCATCCGCACGATGATAAATCACCTCTGCCGCTGTTTCTCCTGAAACAGCATAGTGAATCTTGTTCTGCACTCTTTTGAAAAATTGTATGGAGACTTCTGCGTTGGGATTGTAATCAACACTGGTCGCATAGATTTCCAATACCTGACGATAGAACACTTTTTCAGAAGCCCGGATGTCACGGATTCTTTCCAGTAACTCCTTAAAGTATCCGCCACCGCCTAGTTCCTTCAAACGGTCATCATCCATGGCAAAACCTTTTTTGATGTATTCCTTTAAGATATTCGTTGCCCATATACGGAACTGCACACCACGCTGGGATTTCACTCGATAGCCAACGGAGATGATAACATCAAGATTATAGTAATCCACTTGATATGTTTTTCCATCCGCAGCAGTTGTTGCAAAATTTGCAACAACTGAATTTCTGACTAATTCTCCATCTTCAAATATGTTTTTTATATGCTTAGATATGGTAGACTTATCTCTTTGAAACAAATCAGCCATCTGTTCCAGCGACAGCCACACCATTTCATCATGCATACTGACATCTATTTTCGTCAGACCGTCTTCGGTCTTGTAGATTATTATTTCTCCACGGTCATTCATCCTGTAGTCCTCCTGTCAAAATGTATTTCTAACTCATAACAATGATCTGTAATATATTCTTGCGATTAAGCTTTATCCAATTTTGTGCATCATATTTATATCACCTTTGTTTCTGTTTTCTGCTGTTCTTCATGGGTACTCCAGATTAAATCGACAAATGTAATACTGCTTCCTACAGTCAGCTTAGCGTGGCGTTCCTCTAAGCCTTGAAAAGATGCACTTTTCCCGTGACCGCTCCCGAATGGATTTCTAATCTCGGCTAACTTTGATGGTCTTGCCCTCAAGTTCCCCAAGACTGCTTTTATTGCCTCTGCGCCCTGATCAGTCTCCTGTCTATTTGCTGGCAACAAATTCAATGCATCCGCCGTCTTTGCGATGATAGAAGAACCACCTTCCAATCTATCCATAATGGCTTTGCATTTTTGATCAATCCGAGCGTATCTTTCATCGTACCTTGAAACACCGCTTCCAAAATAAAGGTCATCTTCATAATCTGCATTATATTCATATTCCTATTATCTTCATAATAATGGAATAAATCGGAAATTCGTTTTAGCCTGTTTTCTTAAGATGAACTATTTAAGTATGCATTAAGAAATTTACCCTTTGAAAGACCCTATTTTGCCCACAGAGCCTCACCAATACTGTTGGTTGTAAATACATCAAAATTGTTGGTAGAAAAATTTAAAACATATCCACTTCTATTGAACAGCATCAGAAATATTCCTTCTTCTTGCTTTGTCATCATAGTCCCCCCTCCAGTTAACTTATCTCATCCATAATCTGCACTACCGTATCACAGGCATCCTCAAAATTTACATCTGTGGCGTATTCAAAATTTCGCTGGTATGCTTTCCATTGTTCCTGCATAACGAGGCTGTTTTTAACCGTTGTCATTATGTTTTTATAGTCAGAAAGCACATCATAAGAGCCTCTCTTCTTTGAAGTTGCTGCGATTGCCTGTCTTAGCGTTTCAATATTGATATTTCCAAACTGCAATCTTTTCAATATGTACACATCATAATAATCCCTCGGTCTGGTATTCTGGTCACCTCTTGATATAACTGTTTCCAGTTTCTCTGCAAGAACTGTTTCCAGATTGTAAGCAAGGACTGAGATGCTCCTATCCTCAAGTAGTAATTTAAAACTGTATTTTACTTCCCTTGGTGTAATCTTATCTCCCGTAGTAATATCCAGTTTCAATGGCACTGCCATTGGCAGATAATTTGCTGTCAGATGGACTCGGTATCCCATGTATTCATCACCCTCACGAATTTTTCTAATACTCTGGAAAGAAAAAGTCACATCATCATTCAGTTGTATCTGACATATCTCTTCAAACATATCCCTGACTGTTTTCTCGTTTACCGGAAGTCCCTTGATGGTTGCATCCATATCCATTGTTGCCCTTGTATCAAGACCTACCATTGCTGCAATCAAAAAACCGCCTTTCAGTATAAAATTACTTTGATATTTTGACACAGAGATTCTTTCAAGCATTCTCTCAAGCATAAAATTTTGCATTACCAATTGGGCCGATATATTTTTTTCTTTTGCCATATTCTTTATGGCAGCCTTTAACTGCATTGCATTTTTCATAACAGCACCTCCAAATATGACCTCAGTTTTTTCTCCACCTTAAGCACCTTAGCATATTCAGATAATAGAGGTATGTTTTTGTTTTTCCTGACTGCATATCTTTTGAAACTTTCGGAAATAATCTGTATATCAGCAGAACTGTTCGGACGCAAAATATCACAGAGTGTTCTTTCCTGATTATATGCTCTGACTGTATTTCCGCCAGGAGTTCTCACTTCATCTATGCCAAGTTCATACCATTCATCTTTGCACTGACTGCAATTGATTTTCTCTTGTTTTGGTTTTGTTAAATTGTATGTTAACGGAAATGTCATTGCATAAACATTAGGTGTCCTGTCTGTTAAATCCCACAGGAACAATGCAGTCTCATGAGAGAATATGCCTCGCTTAAATCTGCTCTGCAAATTAAAAATTTCATCGTCCCAAACTTCCGGCAAAATATATACGCCACGAGCAGATTTCTCTAACAGTCCTTTTTCAACAAGATACTTCAAATTTCCACGAGATATCCCGGCAGCAACTACCATAGCAGTAGTAACTGTACAATTATTCTCTTTTGCCATCTTCATAATATCTTCCGTTGCTCCCATCTGCATTTCCTCCTCGCATTTACTTTTGTGCTTGTAATCATATATCTTTCAAGCATAAAAGTCAATTTGCCTGCTTGTCTTTCATATAGATTTTGTTTATCACTTCCATTCAACCAAGAAAATGATGCAAGCATCATTCTGAAAGACAATGCCTTCCAGAACCCCTCATCAGTTTCTTGCCTGGAGGGTATTCCTGATTTTTTTAGATCTCTTCCTTCTCTCTCCGCTTTCAGAGACGTTCATTATTTCTGGTGAGTTAATTATACAATTCACCCTTCTTCATTTCAACGCATTTGAGTTTATTTCATCATTTTCATTACCTCGTTTAAGGCCTCGGTCATTTCCAATTTATTCTCCATAATCCGCCTTTCTTTCAGTGTGTACCTAACGATGAATCCCATTGCTTTAAGACTTTTTAGCGCAATATAACTCTAAAAAATTTTTATTTTCTTACTCCTTTACGATGCACTTTCCCGATAGAAAGAAAACACCCTGCATTTCTGCAAGGTGCTAACCAATTATCAGAAAGAGCGACTACAAGAGATTTATTCTCCAAGATGCCACTCTTTTTATGTGGTTTATTTCTTTATAAAAGCCATTCACCAGAGTAATTTACTATAGCTTCGTAGGACTACGCTTTATATACAATCCTATGTAATCATTCCGCCTCAATTTCTTTCAGCGTTCTGCCTCGTTTATCCTTCCAAGTTGCCGGACCGCTAACACTATATCCTAAAACAAAATCTGCAGCTGCCGAAGAACTGGAAAAGAGGATATCCTCTGTTGTTTTCCAGTCTTTCACCTTTCCAGATTCCATGTGCTTATTTCTTAGCTTTATCATTCCTGCGCTCAGGGATTTCATAGTGTTTTTTTCATTCACAGATGAACCTGCAATTAACACAAAACCCTCTGTCGTAACCATTGCTGTTGCCGAAGCATTTCCAACATTCAAATAAAGCATCTGATTATCATGATTGGAGATGCTGTCCTTTTGTATCATCGGTTCAAGCACCTTGTACCCTAATGCATTGATGAGTATTTTGATGTTCTCTACAAATTCCTCCATCGCCGCAACCTGTGATTCCTTCATTACAGTATTGCGGTATGTATTCTTCGTTAAAACAAGATATCTTTTACTCACCCTTGCCATCTCAACTAAACGATTTTCAAGGTATCTGATAAGTGCTTTATTCAGGTCTCTGCCTACAAACAAAACCGCCGTATTCCAATAGTATTTTTCTTTTTCAGCTGAGTAATCGCGCAAATGCTGAATGAGCCGTTCTTGTATATTTTCGGCTTCACCGATATATACAGAATCCGAGTCATCATCTTCCTTACAAAACAGAAAATAAATCCCTGCGCCTTTTATATCATCACGCTTACAGTCGTTGACTTCTATTCTTGGGATCTTAATTGCTTTACCATTCCAGTTAGAAAGCTCCGCCGTTATAAGACTGTCCGCCGTGCCGTTTGCCAAAAACAATTCTATTGATTTTCCATAAGCCATCTGTTTGTCCTCCTGTATCATCTTAATAAGGCTATCCACTCAACCTCCACTCATAACAATCCGATCTCCACAACCTCCCCCCCTGTTTTTATCCTGTCAACTCAACCCTACGGACAAAATCGGTGGATATGTTCCTCAAAGGATAATCTACGGCGGAAATCCCGACAAGCTGCTAAACCTAAAATCATGGGAAAGTGCTTGTTTTCAAGCCATTTCTACACTCTATTTTTCAACCCTTGACATCAACACGACACTCTCCACATGCGGCGTGTTGGGAAACATATCAAACGGAATCACGGTTTTCACTTCATACAGGTCTCTCAATTCCTTCAGGTTTTTCCCCAGCGTTGCCGGATTGCAGGAAATGTACACAATCTGCTTTGGCTGACACTGCCGCAGACTTTCGATCATTGCGCCGTCCAGCCCCGTCCGCGGCGGATCGACGACAACCGCGTCAATTTTCGTCCAGCAAATGAGTTTCTTCATTTCCTTCGCCGCATCGCCGCATACAAACCGCACGTTCTCCGCCCGATTCAGCCGGGCGTTCTCCTTCGCGTTCTCCACTGCTTCCGGAACAAACTCAATTTCGATGATCGTTTTCGCTTTTTCTTTCAACATCAGCGAGATGCCGCCGACGCCGCTGTAGGCCTCGACTAACGTATCGCACGGTTCGATTAACGACGCGGCCATCCGCATCATCTGCAGTGCCTGCGGCCGGTTCAGCTGAAAAAACGAAGCGCAGGAAAGCGACAGCCGCACATCGCCGAACTGCACCGGCAGCCGGTCTTCCCCCGCCAGCAGCGACCACCGATTGGAAAATAACTGACGCGTCCGTTTGTCCGGGTTGATATTCTGCATGATGCAGGTCATCCCCGGAATCGCCTTGAGTTTCTCTATGAACCCCTTAGGCAAGGGATCCTCCCCGCTCACCAGCACGCATTGGTACTGACCCTCAAATCCCCGCAATACCAACGTGCGCAATCCTGTTCCCTTTTTCGGATCATACGCCTTGAGCCGGAACTGATTGGCCAACGCCAGAATCTGCTTGCGCAAAGCTTCCAGATCCGGGTCATGAATGAGACAATGCGCGATCGGCATCACGCGGTTGCTTCCTTCTTCAAACAGACCGTTCACCAGTCTGCCCCGTTCTTCCCGGATCGGCAGCTTGCACTGATTGCGGTAGCCCAATCCTGACGGACTGGCGATCACCGGCTGCACCTTACCGCGGGGAAGGCCGGCATACTTGATCAGCGCTTCCTGCACCAGCTCCCGCTTTACCTGAAGCTGCGCTTCCGGTTTCAGAATCATTAACGGACATCCCGAACAGCGCCCCTGCACCGGACACTGCGGCTTTACCCGCTGCGGACTATCGTTCAGCCGTTTTACAACCTGTCCTTTCGCATACCGCGGCTGCGAGTCGAGGAGAACAATCTCGGCCGTTTCCCCTGGCAGCAGCTGATCGACGAACACCGGTTTTCCCTCCAGATAAGCAATCCCCTCGCCGTTGATCCCGATCTTTTTCGCCGTCACCGTCACAATGCGATCTTGATTTTTCTCCATGATGATAGCCTCCCTCTACTTTAATAATGAAAACGGAAATATCTTTTCCAGAATTTTAACCGCCGTTACATAATGCTTCAGCGGCTGAACCATATCTTTTTCCACAAACACCTGGTTGACGCAGAACCCCAGATAGATGATCGACGCGATGATATAGACGCTCAGAAACAAAATCACCATCGACGACAAGGGTCCATAAATCGATTCATAGCGTGTGAAATGATTGATAACAAAAAAGAAAAACGTACCGAGCAGCGACATACAGATCGTCGTAAACAAAGCTCCCGGAGCCACCGCCCGCCATTGATAATTACGAAACGACAACAGCCGGTAAAAGATGCAGAACCCCACGAACAACACAGCAATCTGCGTTAGTAACCCTGTAAACGGGAATTGCTGGAGAACAAAGACCATTAAGCCCAGGCTGGCCAGCAGCACAACGAAATCGACCAACGATACACCACGCATGAACCACAGCGGCAGCTCCACTTCGTCCAAATGCGCGGAAATCATCAAAAAAGAATAAATTGCCCGCGATGCAACCCACAAGGAAACAACGATGAAGAAGATCAATGGAATCAGTTCCACCGGTGAATTGCCTAAGAAAAAATCAATGAACGGACTCAGCAGATCCCGGGGGATATACTGCTCCGCAAAGTCCAGAATGCTCGCAAGACCGGCCGGGGAACTTCTGAAAAACACGACCAGCAGTGCGGTCAGCGGCGCCAGCGCCAGAAGCAGCGAATACGACAGCGCGTAAACAAACGTCGTGCCGTCATAAGAAGTAAACATTTCATAAACCTGAAGGATCTTTTTCATCATGTTCTCCTTTACCGATCTTCACTTTATTTTACCATCGCCGCCCCTAAACGAACAGCCATTTCCCCGAAAAGAAAGCCAGACTCCTCATCAGCCTGACTCCCTTTTGTATACTTCTGGGTTCCCCCTGTCTCACAGCGAAGTTTGTCTTATTTTAACAAACCTAAATTGGTATCCGCACAGAAGTTATCCACACTGTAAAGGATAAGAATCCGATCGGCTCCCATCTGTTGGGCCAGCTGCGACATCGGCATCCGGTAGTAGCGCAGATCAGCCAGGGTAATCTGACTGAAATGCGGCGCCAGATACGGCACCAGCACATGCGCGTAGGAGTCCTTAATCACAAGCAAATTCTCTGCGGATGCGCTCGAGGTTTCGATTTCGACTAACGCATGGTTGCCGTCAAGATAGGTCATATACTTATCTTTTTCATTCAGTCGTTGATCGCTGAACAGCGAAGTCTGCGCGTCGCCGGTCTGATCGTAAACGACCTGCACATCGAAAGGAAAAGTATAAGTCCATGTCCAGATCGGATCGCCCGGATGCCAGAACGCACCGGAACGGGAATATTGCGTTCCCTTGAACCCTTCGGCCGCTCGCTGATAAATGAAATCTTCGCCGGGCTTCAGCGGCTTCTCATTCCAGGCCGTCATCAACGCTTCATAGCCCGCCCAGGCCCCCTGTGCCGTCCAATGATGGTCGGTTTTAAAATACAATGTTTCATCTACGTTCAGCTGTGTTTTCTGGGCCTGCAGCGCGGTGCGGACATCGACAATTTGAACCCCCGCCAACTGACTTTCCAGAGCGTCGATCAACACGTCCTGATCCGTATTGTACGCTCCCTGCGGCAGATTCTCCTTTTCCATCAGCGCTGCGGTCGGCACCAGCATGACGCTGACCGGAATTTCCGACTGCGCGGCAAAGGCGTTGATCTTGGCGATGTTCTTCGCGCTTTGCGTCCTGTCCAAAACATCCACCTGGCCGATCAGCCAGTCCTCACGGCCAAAGTAAACATTTTGATTTTCTATTTTGCCCAGCGCCCGTTCTCCCGCCGCTTTGACGCCGATCCACAGATCCCGGGCAATAAACTGATCTGTAAACCATTCCTCCAGATCCGTTGTGTAATCATCGAAGAAAAACCGTTTCCAGCTGAACTCGGGAAACTGCGCCAGCACCCGATTTTCCGCTTCGGAGAATGTCCGCTGGGGAGAAAACAGGTTTAAAATCGTGAAACAGCCCAGAAAACTGCAGAAAATAATAATGATCGCCGTTTGCGTTCCTTTTTTCATCCTGCTTCCTCCTTTCTAAAACCGGAAATATAAGAATGGATTGTACGAAGCATCGACCAGATACGCCGTGCAGAGAATCAATCCCGCCGCGATCAATAACGGCATTACGCCTTCCCAGCGGCGCCCGCGGATCTTCGTTTCGTAAAGCTGATGACCCAGCGGCGTGCTGGCCAGGATCATGATGATCAAAAGCAAACCGTAGTCCCGCAGATAAAATAACGTTCGAGCATTAATCAAACTGACCGATCCCCAGCCGAACATCATTTTCAGATACGTTAACCCGCCATCCAGATCGGTAAAGGCAAACAGCACCCAGCCTAACAGAATCAGGACTAACGCGTAGCCATGCTGAAGCACTTTCGGCAGCCGCTCCAAGATCGGTTTGAGAACAAACTTTTCCAGTATCAAAATCACGCCGAAGTAGATTCCCCAAAGCATGAAATTCCAGCTTGCGCCGTGCCAGAAACCCGTCAGCAGCCAGACGATCATCAGGTTGCGGATCTGCTTTCCCCGGCCGTGCCGGCTGCCGCCTAAAGGGATATAGACATAATCGCGAAACCATGTGCTTAGCGATATATGCCAGCGCCGCCAGAATTCTGTAATCGAACGGGAGATATATGGATAGTTGAAGTTTTCCAGAAACTCAAAGCCCAGCATTTTGCCTAAACCGATCGCCATGTCGCTGTAACCGCTGAAATCAAAATAGATTTGAAAAGCGAAGGCGATGATGCCTAACCAGGCCGCAGTCACACTCATCTCACTGGCCGGCAGTGCGGAGATCGTATCCCACAATGCGCCGATGGAATTGGCAAGCAGCACTTTTTTGGCCAGCCCCGCGACAAACCGCTGTACGCCCAAGGCAAATTGATCAGCCGTTTCCTGGCGATGATCCAGCTGTTCAGCGATATCCTTGTAGCGCACGATCGGTCCGGCGATCAGCTGCGGAAACAGCGTCACGTAAGCGCCGAAGGAAACGACGCTCTTTTGGACCGGCGCCTGCTTCCGGTACACGTCGATCGGATAGGACATCGTCTGAAAGGTATAAAAGGAAATACCCACCGGCAGGGATAAGTGCAGCGGACTGAGCGGCAAGCCCAGCGCCTGCAGATTGAGAATGAAAAAATCAGCATATTTGAAAAAGCCTAATAAACTTAAATTGAAAATAACCGAGAACCAGACAAACCGCTTCGCTTTTTTCCGGTCGTCACGATACTTATCCACCATCCGGCCGTTGTAATAATCAACAAAGGTGGAGATCAGCATGATCACAATGTAAACTGGTTCCGACCAACCGTAAAAAATCAATGAAACGAGAAAAAGACAAAAATTCCTGGCATGCAGCGGCGCCAATTTAAGCACCGCCAGCACGACAGGAAGATAACCAAACAGAAATGGCAGACTGCTGAAAACCATGTTACTGCGCGGCAGCGTTCAGGCTGTCGGTAATCTCCTGCAGAATCGCGTCGGCTTGATCGGCGATGACAATCGCGATTACGTTGCCTTCCTCCAGCGTTTTGCGGTTTTTGACCAGCTCATACTGTTCCGGAAGATAGGTCGACCAGGTTTGTTCCACGGTTTCCATCCGTTTGTCCAGCGCTTTCTTGACTTCATCCAGCTTACCGTTCTGAGCCTCGACCAGAATGATTTCCGTCGCGTGGACGTTCATCGCCGGCATGAAGATCGCATAATCCCTGACCAGATCGCTCGACAAGCCGTACATATCGACTAGGACCGTATCGTCGACATCCATCGACATCGGCAGCTGATATTCGTCGTTTTGGCGAATCGCTTCCAAAATTCCTTTTAAGCCTTCCGCGGTTTCCGGCGAAGCACTTGGCGTCATCGTCGGTTCAGCCGACGGCGTCGCGCTCGGTGTTGGCGACGGCTGCGGATTCTTCTTCGAACATCCCGTCAGCATCAGACAGCCAACAGCTACACATGCAATGATTAATTTTTTCATTTTCAAATCCCTCCGTGGCATTAGCATGCCCCTTGCCGATCGCGGGTATACCCCGGATCGTATCAGAATTATATCAAAAGCCCGTTTAAAAAACTATCCCTTGTTTCTTTCGATTTCTTGACGTTTTCCTTAACCCCTGGACTTCCGTGCTTTTTCCTTTCTTCCATTTACTCCTTGGCCGCTGTCCCGTTGCGACCAGCCAGAATGAAAGTTCATTCCAGTCAGCGGATCAGCATTGAAATTCACTTCAGAATTTCAATCCTACGAACGAAAAAAATGATAAACTGAAGGCAGGGAGGGATAGGAATGAAAAAACGAATTCAAACGGCCGTTGTTAAGACTTTGCCATTCTTTGCGTTCTCTCTGTTTATGGTCTTTCTGCTATCCTGGACCTTTGTGCCTTACAAAGAAGAAAATGTGGCCAGGCATGATTTCACAGGCTATGCCGTAAGAGTCAAAAACAACGCTCTGCAGCAGGAATATCCCGATGCCTTTTTGCATCTCGTCTGGCAGCCCTCGGATGAGGAAACCGCTGAGATCCTGGCTTTCCTGCGCCAGCTCCAGCCGGTTCAGACAGATGATTTCAATCAGAGCGCGGGCCTTTATGTCCCAACGAGCCGGGATCCGGAGGGTGTTATTCTCTATGATGGTCAACAGCTCTACCGGCTGTGTGAAGCTGGAAAAACATACAAGCATCAGCCGCTTTTGATCATCTACAAATTCTCGATCAAAGATCAGACGTTAAACTTCAAAGAATCCGTTTATTATACCAGCGATCAGGATGTCGGCGCTTTCATGGATCAACTGGCTGAAATCAGCGGATCATTAGCGGATTATCCTTATTAACCTGAGATCACTTTTACCATTCGGGTCAGCCGCCTTGAACATCCGGACGAACGTCTTCTTCTTTAAATTTCATTCGTTTCTTCCGCGCCCGTTTTCGGGCGTTTTTTAGTTATTTCAGATAAAAAGAAAAACAGCGCCCGCTGTCCTCTTTCCTTAATCCGTTAAGCCCCATTCCGGGATTTCATTGCCGCGGCGGATCAGAATCGTTTTCTGAAAATCCGTCTGATTCAGAAACCGCAAGATCAGATCTTCCTCTGCTTTCGAGCAGCCGACCAGCAGCTTCACGTCGATTTCCTTCTGCAGAATATCCGCAGCCACAACCGCCGTTTTCACCATCGAGGATTTTTCACTGCCGCGGTACACCGCGATGCCGCCTTCATTCGATTCAGCGGCCAGATCGATGTAATGACCATAGTCTACCGGATAGATCAGATTTTTATATTCCGGATGTTGTTCTCCTTTTTTCCGGCTTAAGACAAATTTGCTGGAAAATACGAGAGTATCTATCTTCTGCCAAAAAAACGCATTGTTTTCATAATTGTCCATTGATAAATCTCCTATCTCTTTTGTATTATATCGAAAATGAAAAGACTTGTAAATCATAAATCATTCTTTACAAGTCAGTTTGAGGCTTTTTTACAGCCTTTTATGAAAATTATTTAATATGCTTTCTTAATCGACATGAACATGACTGCGGGTAATCTCGGCAACCGTACTGCAGCCGGACATGATCATCGTTTCACGCAGCTCGCTGCGGATCTTATCCAGCGTTAACCGCACGCCTTCTTTACCGCCGCCGACCGCAGCCAGGGCCAGTGGCCGGCCGATCAATACGCCGTCCGCACCCAGGGCCAGCGCCTTAAACACATCCAGTCCGGTCCGGAAACCACCGTCAACCAGAATCGTGATCTGTCCCTTAACCGCGGCCGCGATTTCCGGCAGAACCTCGATCGTCGATAACGCGTCATCCAGCACGCGTCCGCCATGATTGCTGACAACAATCGCATCGGCTCCGGCTTCGACGCACTTGCGCGCCCCTTCCACCGTTAAGACACCTTTGACGATCAGCGGGATACCGCCGGCCATTTCCTTCATTTTCTTTAAATCCGCCACGCTCTTGTTGACCACCGGCGTCGTTCCTTTGCGCAGCAGCACCAGACCCGCCGCGTCCACATCGGTCGCCAGCGCGAAGACCTTATGTCCTTTGAACCGTTCAATCCGCGCCTGTACGCCTTCTTCACACCACGGCTTGATCGTCGGGATACCCATGCCGTCGTGATCCAGTACCGCCTGCAGCGGCTTGGCAAACAGCGTGTCGATGTCGATGCCGTCGCCCGTAAAGGCCAGCGTTCCTGCTTCCAGACAGCCCTCAACCGTCGCTTTGTTGTACTCTTCCTCCGTCATTTCCGCGCCGTAGTTATTCTTAATTCCCGCCACCGGCGCGCAGTACACCGGCAAGGATACGGTATGACCGAACAACGTCGACGTCGTGTCGATTTCTTTGTTTTCCACTAACACGTCCATCTGAATCCGGACGGATTTTAACTTTTCCACATTGCGGATAAACGTACTTCCGCTGCCTTTTCCCCCTAAGCCCGGGATTTCCCCCTTGCAGGCTAAGCCGTTGCAAACCGGACAAGCCCGGCATTTCGGCGATTTTCGCTTTGCTTCCTGAATGATTTCTTCTAAGGTCATTTTTGCCAACCCCTTTCCCTGTTCTTCATTATAAGAGTCCTGACGGATGAAGACAAGCGATATTTGACAGAATTCGCCCGGGGATCCGGCAATCAATGAAATCTCAGTAAAGATCTGATCTGCTGCCGCAGACCGCAGTTTCTTTTCTGATGTCCGATGATTCTCCCATTCTGTTTAGGATCGTTGTTTGTTTTCTCGCTGAACAATCGCCAGTGCTTCCGCAACGGATTCCACCGTCCAGCGAGCCTCATCCCGGACTTCAGGCTCCGCTGACGCCATACAGAAGCTGTTTTCAAAGGTCTTAAAACATGTCAGATCATTGCGGTCGTCGCCGACTACCGCGATTTCTTCCCGCTTTAACCCTAACTTCCTGCCGGCCTCCAGAATGCCCTGCGCTTTATCCACGCCCGCGCGAACGATCATCAAAGTGCGGGAACTCGTTTCAATCGCGTGCAGCCCTCTGTCCTGGGCAAGCAGCCGTGCAGAAACGGCCTGCGCAAAACAGGCGTCGGGATACACCGCTAAAATAACCGCAAGCTGTAAATCCGGCCGCCGGGGATCCCACTCCAGAACCTGCCGATGATCCTGAATCAGACCTAACGGATTTTCACAATACCCTCGGGCTAACGGAAATCGCAAATCATAAGCAAGCCAGTCATTATCCGGTGTAACCATTGTCACCCAGTTTTCCGGCTGATCACCGCCTAAAGTTCTCCACAATTGCCTTTCATCCCGGCTTGGCAGAGGACGCAGCCAGCGGCGGCCGCCCTGCTCGATCACCGCTCCGTTCCAGCCGACGACTGCCGCCCAGGTTCGCGAACTGTATTTTTGAATATAACCGGCAGAGCGTGAAGTTGCGATTCCCGCTAATCCTCCAGCCACCTGCCAGCGCTGTAAGGCATGTTCATTTTCATCGCTGATGCCCGCCGTTTTCTTTCCCGATTTCCGCAGCAGTGTACCGTCTAAATCAATCATGACGCATCGGATCATTCTTTCTTCCTCCTGGACGGTTCGTCCAGATTTATTATTTCAAAGTTCCAGACGGAAAACCAGACGCGAGCGTCAGCTTACAGCTCCGCCTGTTCAATCAAACGACAGGCTAATTCGGTTTTCCCCAACCGAACTAAGGTCTGAAACCGCAGCTGATCCAGCTTTTTTTGCAGCGGCCCGGCCAGCGGATCAGATTGTAAGCTGAGCTCCACGAGTTGTTTTTCGTCCTGCCTGACTAACGCTTCAATCCAGCACAGCGTAACGTCGGACTGATGCTTACGCTGAATTTCCGCCTCCATCCGATTTATAAAGAACCGGCAATCTTCCTGACGATGACAAAGCCATGCGGACAGCGCACCTGCGATCAACAAAGGCATTCGGTGAATGACTGCCGCGCAGGCTTGTGCATGGGTCAGCGCCGCTTCCGGCTGATCCAGCAGAAAAGCCGCCAGCGCCAGGCGCTCCTCAGCCATCAACAAAACTTCCGGACATTGAAAGCGCTCCGCTTCCTGGCGGACGCGCCGGGCTAAAGTCTGCGCTGTTGCCGGCTCGTCATTTAAAAACAAATCGGCCTGATGAATCCGAGTATGGATAGCCCGAACGAAATAACCGTTGCGGGAAAACTGATCAAGGGCCTGTTGATTTATAAGAAGCGCGCTTTGCGGACGATGCAGACGCATCAGACAATCCGCTTCATGATAACGGATCAGAGCCTGCGTGCCTTCGTCCTGCCCCAGCGCTTCAGCTCCGGCCAGCCAGGACTGCGCCGCTTCTATCTCGTCCAGTGCCTTATGATGAATACCGCGGTAAAGCCGATACCATTGTTGGTCCTGATTCCGCAAAGCTGAGCCGGCCGCCTCCAGGATATCGCGCAACTGATAAACCCGCGCTTCCCGGTTCTCGCCCCGGCTGATCCGGACAATCCATTCCGCCAATAAGAACTGAGCATAGTGGCAGCCGGCTTTCAAAACTTCCCGCCGACGCCATAGATCATCAAAAAACGCGTCGCGGCGGTCCATCCGGTAATCCAGGATCGCCTGTGTCAGCGGGTGTAAAGTAAACTCCGGCTGCCAGAGCAACGCGGGATCATAGGGCAGAGCCAGTTCGCTGAACAGCTTGCGCAGCGTGTAGTCAGCCGGCCGCTGCACACCATTTTCTACATCGCTTAAATACATAGCCGAGATTCCTGTGCGCTCCGCCAGGGCGCGCAGCGACAAATTCTGATCCAGCCGATTTTGTTTAAGCATAAACCCCAGCGCCTGTTTTGGATAGTCCATGATGATCTCTCCTTTATTTTCGTTTCATACGACACGGCAAACATCTTAATCAATCGTCCGTTGAATGGAAAAAAGTCTGTCTCCGGGTTCAGACAGACTAATCGAGAATTTTATTTACCGGGATCTGACACGTCTCAGCCAGCTCCAGCGGTTCATAGATCTGCATCAAATTCATTGTATTCGCAACGATCAGCGCGCAGCCGCGGGCATCGCTGCCGGCGTCGTGGTGATCGAGCTGAATTCCCATATAATCGCAGACGTCGTTCAGACGGTGATGTTTCAGATACGGATATACTTTGCGGCTTAGCTTCACCGTACAAAAATACGGGGCGTCCGGCAGCTCTAAGCGGTACAGCGAGCAGCAGCTGGCCAGCACCTTCATATCAAAACCCGCGTTATGCGCGCACAACACGCCGCCGTCCAGCCACGGTTTCAGCTGTTCATAAACCTTAGGAAAAAAGGGCGCGTCAGCCACCTGATCGGGGGTAATGCCATGGATATCAATAAAAGAAGGATAAAATGCGTCATAATAAGGATGCGGCCGGATCAGCCAGCTGTCGCTGAATACCATCTCGCCCTCGTCGAATACCGTTAAACCTACGGCGCAGGCGCTCATCGGCGAGGGATTGGCGGTTTCAAAATCAATCGCTGCCCACTTCATTATTCGCGGACATGATCCAGAGCCTTCTGGAATATTTCTTCAATATGATCGTCATCAAGCGAGTAATAGACCACTTTGCCATCTTTCCGGCTGCGGACCAGCCGCGTTTTTTTCAGCGAAGCCAACTGGTGCGACACCGCGGAATGCGTCATCTTGAGCAGCACGGCCAGATCGCCCACGCACATCTCCCGCTCAAATAACGCCTTTAACACTTTTAAACGGGTCGGGTCCGCAAACATTTTGAACAATAAAGCCAGATCTTCAAATTCGCTTTCACTGAGCATTTTCTTTTCCACTTCCGCGACAATCTCGGGATGGACGATTTTTTCCTGCAGTTCTTCCTTCTCCATGCGCTTCACCACCATTGGGAATATTATATCACATTCCGTTTGCTTACGGGCAATTCGCCCATGCTTTCCAGTTTTGGATTTACCTGGAAAAGGGTGACTCACAATCTAATTTATTGGAATCGACCTGAAGTTTCTTAGAAACATTAAAAATTACGCACCTTCTCTGCCGTGCGCCCGCTCTGAAACAAAGAAAAGATCGGCTTCTCCCTTTTCCACCGCTGAACGTCTGGCCGGAGATGAAACCGATCTGATTTTCATGTGTTGATTGAGCGTTCATTGAGCTTTGAATATAAGGTTTATCGGGCGAATTTCCCTTGAACCTTAATTCTTTAAGCAAGCCGGCTATTTCTTTGCCGGCACAATCTCAATCCAGTAGCCGTCAGGATCCTCGATAAAATAAATCCCCATGCCCGGATTTTCAAAGCAGATCACGCCCATTTCCTGATGTTCGCGATGCGCTTCTTCAAAATGATCCGTCGTCAAGGCGAGGTGGAATTCACACTCTCCCAGATCATATTTCTCTTTCCGATCTTTCAGCTCTGTCAATTCCAGCTGGAAATGCCCCAGATCGTCTTCCAGGTAAATCAGCTGAAAGCTGCCGTCTGCCGCAGTATGTTTGCGTGCGATATGCAGGCCCAGTGCTTTTTCATAAAATTCCAGCGACCGCTGCATGTTCAGGACATTGAAGTTAAAATGATTAAACGTAAATTTCATATTTTCTGCCGGGAACTGGCGGTTGAACGCCGGCGCCGCGCCGGTTTCAGCTGCCGTTCTTTTCCTTTCGCATAGATTTTAAAATACGGTACGATCTTGTTGCGGTTAAAACATTCGATCGTTTCCGTCTGACCGTCGGTCAGCTGCAGCCACAGCTGATCTTCGTTGTTATGTTTCTGATATTGCCAAAGCAGGATTTCATCCCAGTAAATCAACATACATTCATCACGGTTTTTCCGGTTGTAAAGAACCAGGTACTCATCAGTAAACTGCATCAAAATCCGATCCGGCATTACTAACAGGGCATACGAAGAAATCGCAAGCAGAACGACGCCCATGATGGCGATCGTGGATCCGGAAATGATGAAAACTCCGGAAACCAACATCAACACCAACAGGGATCCGATCGGTTTGACCTTGACTTCGTTCAGCACCTGCATCTCTTCAGGCAGATTACGAATTTTCAGCACTTTTGATTTCACAGAGGAGCTTCCTTTCTTTTTCCAATATCCCTATTATACCGTGATTTTTTAACTCTGCGCGATTTTCACATCACATCACAAAATGTCGTCGGCTGCCTGCAGCGCCAGATTGTGGATATTGTTCCGGGCAGTCAGGATCTTGGTATTGGAACGCGTCGGATGAACACGGTTTGCCAACGTTATGACGCCGATTCCCAGCTTGAAGTCGACGATGATCGACGGACCGGAGAATCCGGTGTGATACAGGCAGGCATCGCTGGCATAATCGCCCAGCGCGTAATTCGGATCGGAGAGCACCCAGCCGATTGAGCGTTTTTCATTCAGACCCACAGTCTGACATTTCTGAAGCAATTCAATCGTGCGCTTGCTGAAAAAACGTTGGCCGTTGTAAACACCGTCGTTGAGCAGCATCGTAATATAATGCGAGATGTCCTCCAGCGTCGAGAACACACCCGCATGGCCGCTGACGCCGCCCAGCTTGAATGCCTTGCCGTCATGCACGACGCCGCGCACCACGCCGCCGCGGCTTTCCATGACTTCTTCCGCACAGCAGCGCGAACGCAGCGATGCCGCCGGCCGGTAACCCGTTTCTTTCATTTCCAGCGGCTCAAACATAACCTGCTTTGCATAGCCGTCCAGACTCCCCTTCAGCTGGGCGATGACTAACCCTAACAGGATGAAATTGACGTCGGAATATTTCACCTGCGTCCCGGTCGGATATTCCAGTTCCATCTTCCATACCGCTTCGATCATTTCCGCATCGTCCTTCATCTGCTTATAGCCGTTGATATCCGCCGGCAAGCCGGAACTATGGGTAATGCAGTCCTTGATCGTCAGCTCTTTCTGGCCGAACTGCGGCAGGATCTCCGCAATCTTGGTTTTCAGGGTAATCGTGCCTTCTTCAATCAGCTTGAGAATGCAGGTCGTCGTGACGAGTACCTTGGATATCGACGCCAGGTCATAGATTGTATCCAGGCCGTTGACTTCTTTTTCCGGAACTAACTGCTTATAACCGACGCTGCATGTCCACTTGTCATCTTTCGTGATCACGGCGCAATTGCAGCCCGGGAAGGTGCCGTCTTCCACGCACCGCTGTAAATATTGTTTTAATGTTTCCAGTTTTTTTTCATTCAACATGAGTTACTCTCCTCTTTCGTCCTCATTATAGCTTACTTGCGATGAAAATTCATCCCCTATTTCCGGGAAGGCCCGGTCCGTCAGATTCAGTCTGGAAATCAGCCCGGCGATTAATTCCTGCAGCCCCTGCCCGGTAAGACAGCTGAGTAAAAGGCCATCCTTCCGATCCCATTGCGGAACCTGATCCGCCTTGTTATAAATTCGCATCCGGTCGATATGCGCGGCATGCAAGCGGCGCAGCGTCCGCATAACTATTTCGTGCTGCAGCTCCCATTGCGGATCGGAAGCGTCGATCACTTCAATTAAAAGATCTGCTTCCTGAATTTCCTGCAGCGTGGATTCAAAGGCGTCAAGCAGAAAATCCGGCAGATCCCGGACGAAGCCGACGGTATCGCTGAGCAGGATCTCCGCCCGCCCGGCCAGCTTGATCCTGCGGGTCGCGGAATCTAAGGTCGCAAACAGCTGATCGGTAGAAACAACCTGCTTGGCCGGCGAGATGGAACGTGCTGCTAACAGGGCGTTCATCAGCGAGGATTTCCCGGCGTTGGAATAACCAATCAAGCACACCCGCGGCAAGCCGCTCTGGCGGCGCCGATGGCTCTGGACGGCTTGCTGAAGCTTGAGCTGATCCAGCTCCAAGCGGATATTCCGGATCTGTTTTTCAATCGTCCGGCGCGAACGTTCCAGCCGCGTTTCTCCGGCTCCGCGGTTGCGGACGCCGCCGCCCTGCTGCTGATCGGCATGGATCTGACCTTCGATCAGACGCGGCAGCTAATAAGCTAACCGCGCGGCCTCCACCTGCAGATGAGCCTGACGTGTGCGGGCGTGCCGCTCAAAGATCTCCAGAATCAACGCGCTGCGGTCGATCACCGGGAAACCGGTCTCCTGTTCCAGATTCCGCGTCTGAATGCCCGTCAGCTCGTTGACAAACACAACGCCGTCCGCACTCTGCGCTTCGCAGGCTTGTTTCAGTTCATTCACTTTGCCTGATCCAAGCAAAGTCCGCGGATGTCCCTTTTGTGCTTTCTGCGTCAGCCGCGTTTTCACTTCAATTCCGCAGGCTTCGCAAAGCAGCGCCGCCTCGTCTAGCTTCTGTGCCCAGCTTTCCTCTGTTTCCTGTGTTCTTAGTCCTGCCAATACCGCTGATTTCATGGATTCCCGCCCTTCATTTTTTTATTGAATACCGCTCTGCCTGAGGCCTTCCTCCTTTGCGGAAAGCCAAAAGCTTGATGATGGAAAAATATAAGAAAAATGGGCTGATGTCCTCCCAAATTTCTTATCGTTGTTATCTTTTGATGGAATTCAATGATTCCGTAAAATGATGATGCGCTCAGCCCAGAATCGGCTTGATCGTCGAGTGAATGATCTCTTTTAAGGTCTCACAGCTGGCATCGAATTTTCCTTGATCGACTTCGTTCAGTTTCAGCTTAATGATCGTTTCCACACCGGCCCGGGTAATGATCGCCGGAACACCGATATACAGATCTTCCTGACCATATTCCTGATTCTGATAACAAGACACGGTCAGAATGACATGTTCATCATCGAGAATGGCCCGGACCAACCGATTTAAAGACAAGCCGATACCATAATAGGTAGATTTCTTACGATTGATAATCTCATAAGCGGCCTGCTGGACCTGATGATAGATTTCGTTGAGATCCTGTAAGTCGCGATGATTTTCATCCAGCATTTCCAGCAGATTCTTGCATCCGATATAGGCATGCGTCCACGGCACAAAGCTGGAATCACCATGCTCGCCCATGATATAAGCATGGATATTGCTTGTCGAAATGCCCAGATATTCGCTCATTAAATAGCGCAGACGCGCTGTATCCAGAATGGTTCCTGACCCGATAACACGATTTTTCGGCAGGCCGGAGACCTGCTGGGCGACATAGGTCATCAGATCAACCGGATTGGAGGCGATCAACAGGATTCCGTCAAAACCGGAAGCCATAATATTCTCAGTAATACTTTTCATGATCTTGGTGTTGACGGCCGTCATGTCCAACCGTGTCTGGCCCGGTCTTTGGGCAGTTCCCGCGGTGATGACGACCATTTCCGCATCCGCGCATTCTTCATAGCCGCCGGCTTTGATAACCAGCTTGTTGCGTGCATACGGCAGACCATGCTGCAAGTCCATTGTTTCTCCGATCGCTTTCTCCTCATCGACGTCCACTAAGACGAGTTCATCGATTCCGCCTGTTGTTAAAAATGAATAAGCCATGCTCATTCCGACGAAGCCTGTGCCGACCAACACGATTTTTCTGTCCTTCATAAGAGTTCAGCTCCTTTTCCAGGGTATTTACCCTTCTCTTTCTTTTATTGTAACAGGATTACCGGAAATAGGGGGAACTATGCGCTGAAAGTGATGAAAGTTTGCCGGAAATACAAGCTTCCTTCTTTTTTGATCCGGTTTTAGCGGGTTCCAGGATCTCAAGCTCTGGATTTTGATCTTCCGCTTTAAGTTACTTGTTTTCCATTTTGGGCGGGAACCGTTGATTTCTGTTCGCTGAATAAGCAAACAGCCAAGTAAAAAGGCAAAAGCCAAGATGCGCCTTTGCCTAAAATATACTTGATGTTATAAACAGAAAAGCTGCGAACCAAATCTGCGCCGGTCTATTTCCGGCGGCCGGCTCCGCCCCCGCGGCTGGCTCCGCCGCCTCCGCGATTCATGCCCCCGCCAAAGGAACGTCCGGCTCCGGAAGACCGGGAAGCCGATCCGCCGCCAAAGGAGCTGCGGGTGGAGGAATGAGAACGATACGTCGCCCGGGGTTCACGCGGACGGCGCTCCGGTCCCCAGGGGTCCATCGGCCGCGGGCGTGGTCCGTAATAACGACGCGGACGCGGACGGAACACCGGACCGCCATAATAACGGCGGCGGCGCGGCGTAAAGACAGACAAAATCACAACGACGAGGACAAAAACAAAAATCATCAAGAAAATTGAAGGAATCATCGTAAACAGTCCGAAAGCAGGGCGGGCGGAATATGGCGTTCCACCGCCTCCTCCCTGCGATGGAGATGGATTCACAACCGGCGTGCCTGCAGTTTTTTCCAATCGCTGCGCCAGAGCCTGAACCGTTTTTAACGCTCCGGCGCTGTAATTGCCGGCCGCAAATTCCGGTTCCAGCGTAGAATCCAGGATGGCCTGAATGTCCGAAGTCGGCAGCGTTTTTTCCAAACCTTTTCCCTGAAGGCAATAGTAATCTTCTTCGCCGATCGCCAGGACCAGCAGCACGCCGTTATTATCGCTGGCGCTGCCGATCTTCCAACCATTAAACAGGTCGTAGGCAACGTCGTCGATCGCTTCCCCATCCAGAAAGTCAAACGTTGCCACGACGATCTGCGATCCATTGCGGGCTTCGAGGTTTTTATTTACAGTGCGGATCGCATCCGCATCCTGGCTGTTGATCACATTGGCATAATCCGCAACATAGAAGTTTTCCAGCGGCTGCGGTACGGTGAAGGCGCTGACCGTCCAGACGCTGAACGCAATCACCGCCAGAAAGGCAGTCAGTCCCTGTGCAAGCTTTTTCATACGCTATCCTCCAATTTGGTAAATTTCCAGTGAGCTGGCCGTCAGTTTTTGCATAAGCGACGGAAACCAGCCTGATGTTTCCTGCCGAATGGACGCGGCTTTCTCATGGTAAGGATCGCGCTCTATCCGATCCTGACTGGCCAGATATTCGGCCATGAATCCGGTGACGTACTGTTCATCTTTCTCCGTCATCGGCGCCTTCAGAAGCGCACCCGCAAGCGTGGAAAACGCAGTGTCGAGCTTCTTCTCCCAGCGCTGCCGTTCACCCAGCGTAGCTGCCTGATCCAACCCTTCGGCGGCATTTTCCACCGCGGTGATGAACGAAGCATTGATCGCGGAATCATACCGGCGTGCCACCGTCACGCAGTTGCGGGCCGTCTTTTGTTTCTCTTTAACATCCTGAGCGATGGATTGTCCGTCCTGGTCAATTCCTTCCGTATAGATCACATCCAGCTGCTTCTGCATAGAGCTGAACGTCAATTTTGCTTTACCCCAGGCACTGCCGATCACCAGCAGAACCGCCAGAAGCAGCGCGGTTTTCTGATTGATTTTCATTCTCTGCCCTCCTTGAAGGATGGAGAAACAAGGCCTTGCTTAACTAGCAGCGTTTCCAGCACGTCGCTGTCGGCCTGAATTTCCATTGACTGATGCTCATGCAGATCATCCCACTGTTTAACAAACGCTTCCGCACAGAGCTTCACCGTCTTTTTGATATTTTCACGGGAATTCTGGATATTCTGCGTCTGCAGCGGATCCGCTTCCAGTTCATCATAGTTCAAAAGCAGTTTTGTCAGCATTGGCAGATAGTAATCGACTAACCGCCGGGCCTGATCGTTAAACCGCTGCCGCTGCTCCATTTCTTCCACAATCTGACGGCAGACCGAATCAATTTTCCGTAAATCCTGCGTCATCGCCGGATCGTCGATCTTCGCCGCTGCCTGCTGCAGCCCGGTTAACGCCGAACGCGCGGCTTCCAGCTGCGCCTGCTGTTGTTGCTCCAACGGCGTCAGTGGAACTTCCACTTCAATTTCCTGATCCGGGATTTGTTTCCGTGCGATGAAATACGTGATCCCGCCGATCAATAACGCGATCAAATAATGCCAAAGCTGGATCATCGGCAAAATCAGGCAGACGATCGCCCAACCCAAAGCCCCGATCAAAATCGGCCACGGCGATGGTTTCCGAATAATTTTTGTTTTACCTGTCATAGGTTTCCTCCTGATTGTATCTTCCCAATTTTAATCCCGGTTCGCTCAGAAATCGGAATGAACGACGGAAAGGAGTCGACGTTTCCATTCGTCCCCCGTTAACAATAGCCCAGTTCCTTTGCGAGTCCGGAATCGGAATAATAATCTCCACTATCTTCAGAGTCGTATACCGTAAGCGAAGCCAGACTGCCGTCCAGCTGAACCATGGCGTACAGTTGAAATGGATGATGGCCTGAAATGTCAGGATTCGCTTTCATCCGCTCCCGCACCGCGACGGAATACAGACCATCCGGCTCCGTGACACCCTGCTCGTCACTGTCGATCGTGACCAGCGTGTAAAGCTGCGAAACGCCGCTATCGCCCCTTTTTCGGTTCAGCCCCGACGAGGTTTTCACTAAGACCTCCGCGGCGTTGCAAGGCTGCGGATCGTGTCCTGAACGGCGGTACGCTTCGCCTGCTGCGCGAAACTGCTCATCCGCGGCACAAGCAGCAGCACGGCCAGAATAGCGGCGGCAACGATCCGTTCCAGTAAGTAAAACCTTACTTCTTTTTCATAGCGTATCCTTTTAAACTCTCGGTTATGCCTCTTATTGTATCGTACTCCCAACATTTTTACCACAGAAAGCAGTGCGCAATGTTCGTAAGGCAGAAAAAATCCCTGTTTCCAGGGATTCATAAAATTATTTCTGATCGGCAGCGAAACGGACGCCGGCTTCCAAGCGTGCCGTATGCACAAGTTCCATCACCTGATAGGAATATTCCAGCATTTTGTAACAGCCGTCATAATCTTCGTTCTCAATCATCCGCTTAAAGTTCTTCACTTCAAAGTAATGGCCTCCATGACTTTCATTCATATCAATGACTTCCGGCTCCTTTGCGCCTTTCAGCCATACCTCGGCTTTTGCACAGACCGAAGACGCGCTGTGTACGACGATATATCCGTTATCGCCCTGCAGCTGACAGATATTCTCACTGGCGGAATCCTTACAGCCGATACCACAGGCCAGGAACCCATCGTAATCAAAGACGAGAATCCCGGAGGTATCAATGCCATTGGCCGCGATGTTCGGAACATATTTCAACGATTTCGGAGCGCCGAACAAACCGATGATAAAATGCGCGTTGTAAATATTGATATCCATCAACGCTCCGCCGGAGAACTGAGGATTGAAGACATTCGGATTTTCATTATTTTTAAACTTGTCGTATTTGCTTGAATATTGTGAGAAATTGCACTGCACCATTTTCAGCGAACCCAATTCCCCAATCCGTTCTTTGATCTTCTGATAATTCGGATTGTACGGAACCGTAATGGCTTCAAATAAGAAACGGTGATGCTTCTTCGCGGTGTCGATCAATGTCCGGCATTCCTCGATCGTCGAAACAAACGGCTTTTCTAAAATTACGTTTTTCCCGGCTTCCAGCGCTCTCATCGCCTGCGAATAATGCAGACTGTTCGGTGAAGCAATATAGATACAGTCAAGTTCCTCGTCATGAAGCATTGCGTCCAAATCGGTATACACCTTCGGCATGTTGTATTTGTCAGCTAAGCGCCGGCCGGTTTCTTCTTTGCGGGAGTACACCGCCGTACATTCCAATCCATTGTCCTGAAAAGCGGTATTCAGCCACTCCGTAATCATGCCTGTGCCAATCGTTCCCATTTTCATACGTTATCACCTCTGTTCCTATTGTACCAGAACAGACCTGCTTTGTCTTGATCAAGTGGGATAAAAGAACACAGTTTCTTTTGAATTCATGGATCCTTAATTCAAAGGGAATGCTTGCGGGCAAGAATTTCTCTAATCCCCGTGACACTGCAGGAGTTCTGAATTCGAATCCAACTCTGAATACAAAACTTCGGCATTTCACTCCTGTGCAGACACAAAAAAAAGGCTCCCTGTGAGGGGAACCAATGAACCTGGCAACGAGCTGCCTTCACTATGGCAGGCATAG
>NZ_QRUP01000019.1:0-73116 GCF_003459085.1 Holdemania filiformis
GAAGTTACGCATTTTTTTATTTTTTCCTATCCCTTATCTGTCACAGCCTCTTATTAAAATAATTATGAATAATTTTGCTCATAAAATCCAACTTTTGCTTATTCATTTTGGGTGAAACACCAATCCAAAATGTGTTTTCCATAATGTGATCCGTATTTCTTAAATCACCAACAACTCGATATCCCGATTGTTGTTCTCGTAACTGGTCAAAACATGGATGTTTAATCATATTCCCTGCAAATAACATTCTTGTTTGAATATTATTTGATTCGATAAATTGAACAAGTTCGTTTCTATCCACGCCTTCTTTCACTGTTATAAGAAAGCCAAACCACGAAGGATTTGAGTTTACCGTAGCTTCAGGAAGAATCAAATGAGATTCAAGATCTTTCAAGTTATCTTTCAAATACTCAAAATTCTCTCGGCGTTGTTTTGTAAATTCATTAAGTTTCTTTAGCTGGGCAACCCCTATCGAAGCTTGCATCTCTGTCGCTTTCAGATTATATCCAAAGTGTGAATAAACATATTTATGATCATAGCCTTTTGGCAATAATCCGTATTGCCCATCATAACGATGCCCGCAGAAGTTATCATGTCCGCTTGGACAGATACAGTCTCTACCCCAATCTCTAAACGACAAAGCTATTTTATAAAGCAAAGCATTATTAGTATAAACAGCTCCCCCTTCGCCCATTGTCATATGATGAGGCGGATAAAAGCTGGATGTTCCAATATCGCCAATGGTTCCTGTTAGTTTTTCTTCCCCATTAAGGTAATAAGTTGATCCTAATGCATCACAATTGTCCTCAATCAACCAGAGATTATATTTATCACAGAATGCTTTTACTTTCTCTAAATCAAACGGGTTTCCTAACGTATGTGCTATCATAACAGCCTTTGTTTTCTCGCTAACAGCAGCTTCCAATTGACTAACATCAATATTATAGGTTGGGATAGTAACATCTACAAAGACTGGAATAGCTCCATACTGCAAGATAGGAGAGATCGTCGTAGGAAAACCAGCTGCAACCGTGATTATCTCGTCTCCACGCTTGATTTGTCTTTCTTTCAATAATGGAGAGGTCAGCGTCATAAATGCAATCAAATTTGAGGATGAACCTGAATTCGTTAACAAACAATACTTAACCCCTAAGTACTTTGAAAAATCTTTTTCGAATTGTGCACAGTATCTGCCCGATGTAAGCCAGAAATCTAAAGCACTATCAACCAGATTAATCATTTCTTCTTCATCATAAACTCGTCCTGCATAAGCAATTCGATCTCCTTCGCTATACTCATCAGTGTCTTTATGATGATGATTGTAGTACTCTTTTACTAATTCTAATATTTGCTTCTTATCTTCTGACATTGAATTCATAATCATTCCTCCATATATTCTAAAATTTGATGACTTGTAATTTCTTTAAGATCTCCGTTATTTACAAATACTTTTGACCATTCTATGGTCTTCTTTACAGCCTCAGCCACATGCCAGCGTGGATACCATTTTAAAATACTTTTTGCTTTTTCACAATTTAATTTTAGAAAATTAGCTTCATGCGGCCCTTGATAGTCCGTTGCTTTCCATTTAGCACCTTCCCAAAAATGACAAAACAGCTCACAAAGCTGACTGGTTGTTACACAATCGCTATCATCTGGCCCAATATTATAATTTCCTGCATAGCTTTTATTATTATATTGTTTCATAGCCAACATTAAATAGAACATATCTGCTTCCAAAACATGTTGATATGGCCGGACTGAATTTGGGTTCCTAACAATAATTGGTACATTTTTTACAGTGTATTTTATACAATCAGGAACAATTCGATTCTCCGAGAAATCTCCGCCTCCGATAACATTTCCTGCCCGGCATGTTGAAACAGCTAAATCTCGATCACTAAAAAACGATTTGCAGTATGACGCGGTAACCAGCTCTGAACAAGATTTACTATTAGAATAAGGATCATAGCCATTCAATCTATCAGTTTCAACGTAACCGTAATTTTCTTGTTCCTGATTCTCATAAACTTTATCTGTGGTTACATTAACGAATGATTTTACACAAGGATTTAATCGAATACATTCCAAAATATTAACAGTTCCAATAACGTTAACATCGAAGGTGTAAACTGGATTTTTATAGGAATCAATGACCAAGGGCTGAGCTGCTAAGTGAAAGACAATTTCTGGTTTAAATTCATCAAAAATCCTTTTAACGTTTTGAAGATCCCGAATATCTAAAATATGCGACTGAATACGATTTTCTAAATCTAATAAATTAAATAATGAGGGATCTGTATTAGGCTGCAATCCAATACCACATATTTCTGCGCCACATTCTAAAAGAATACTGCATAGCCAGCTTCCCTTAAAACCAGTATGTCCGGTAACTAAAACTTTTTTCCCTTTGTAAAATGATTTCATCAATCCCATACTTTCCATGGCGCTTCCTCTTTTTCTAGAAGTTTCTCTAATTTATTCTTATCATTCATCGTATCCATGCATTGCCAAAATCCATAATGTTTATAAGCTTGTAACTGTCCTTGATTTGCTAAAGCTTCCAAGGGTTCCCTTTCAAAAACACAAGAATCTCCATCAAGATAATCAAAAATCTGTGGCTCTATTACCATAAACCCGCCATTAATCCATCCGCCATCATCAATATTTTTTTCCTTGAAAGATCGAATTTCATTGGATTCAGATAATTCAAGTGCTCCGAATCTCCCCCCCGGGCGAACTGCGGTTAAAGTCACAGTTTTTCTCGCTTTTCTATGGCATTCAAGTAATGAAGTGATATCTACATCACTAACACCATCTCCATAGGTCATCAGAAAGGACTCATTGCCAATAAACTTTTGAATTCGTTTAATTCTTCCGCCTGTCATTGTATTCAAACCGGTATCTACACAGGTTACTTTCCAAGGCTCTGAACTGTTATTATGGATTTCAAGTTTATTGTTCTGTAAATCAAATGTGATGTCTGAATTATGGAGAAAGTAGTCAGCAAAGAATTCTTTAATTACATAACCTTTATAACCACAGCAAATCACAAAATCATGAAAACCAAAATGACTATAATATTTCATAATATGCCACATAATTGGTTTTCCCCCAATTTCAATCATCGGTTTTGGCTTTAAATGAGATTCTTCACTGATCCGTGTTCCATACCCACCTGCTAAAATTACGACTTTCATCTTAAAATCTCCTTTCTTTTATATTGTATAATAAACGCTCTAACAAATTGCGAAAAAGATGATACTAGTTTTGCCAACAAAAAAGAAATAATAAAAAAGCAAAAAAGAATAACAAAATATTTTAATGAAAAAACAAATTTTAATTCTTGGAACAAGTATTTTTCAAGATAGTATAAAATCAAAAAATGAAATAAATAAAATTCGTAACTTATTCTGCCTAAACACTCCAAAAATATTATTCTAACATGGCATCCGTTATTTTCTAAAAAATAACAAAGAATAATTACATTACCAAAGAGCGCTGACAACATAACTACAATAATAGGCATTTTTAATACACCTATCGGAAAAAATATATAATGGATCAAACAAGCTACGAACAACAATAATGAAATTATAATTCTTTGCTTAAATATAGAATTAGTCTCTTTTCTTTTTTTAATATAATCGGCGACCACCATTCCTGTAAAATAAGGGACAATTTGAGAAATTGGTGATAAATATAAATATCCATTATCATACATTAACTTATAATTCATTAATAAATAAGATATAGCTATTTGAACACTTAAAGATATTAAAAAAATTAATATTATGAATTTGATATATTTCTTATGTTTACAAAGAAGTTTAAAGAGTATTGGAGAAACAGCATATAGAATAACGATCGTCCCTACATACCAACTTCCTGGAATCAAATCATTATTATGAATAATACTAAACCCATTTAATAGAAATAAATGTAAGCCGATTGATTTTATATTTAATTTCTCATCAATCCATAGAATTTTTGCAAGATTTGTATTTAACGCTACTAAAATATAATTTATAAGAGAGTATATTATGATTGCTATCCAATATGATGGAATTAAATTAAATAAACGCCTAATATAAAATTCTTTAGGTTTTATTCTACAGAGAGAATAATAAGCTAGAAATCCAGAAATCACAATGAATAACTGTGCTCCAAATTGTTGAAAACAAAACATTTTATATTGCAGATTTGACATTACTGTAAAATCTACACAATGTCTGAAAAAAATCATAATTACAGCAACACCTTTCAAGCAATCAATAAAAACATATTTTTTTTTGTCATATCGGTTTTCTATATTATTAGATAAAAAGTTTTCGCTTGAAATATCTTTTACCCAATGTTTTCCTATTTTCACAATTCAACCCTCAAATTCTTTCATGTATAACATTTTCCTAAAGTATTTATAGATAATACTAGTAAAGGAAAGTTATTCCTCAATCTCCGCAATAAATTTATAAAACTTTTAAGAATTTATATTTTACAATGCTTCATTTTCTTACTCTTAATAATACATATCTATCATTATCATAAATTACTTCACTGCATCCCCTTGCATCAAACCATAAAGGAAGGTAAAGATCCCCTTTAAGCACAACCACTTCTTTATCCATAATAACATAATCACAATTAGAATCAATTATAGCATCGCATATTTTAGAATAATCGGGGTCTTGCTTCCAAATATGTTGCCCATAATAATCTCGTACATAGAATATATTTAACCAGTCACTTGGTGCATCAATATTTTCATCAGAATATGCTGGCGCAGAACGAGAAGTATTCGCGTCGATCAAAACACGAATATTACTAACATACGCTTTAACAGCTATATCCTGATTAAGAATAAGGGGACGTTCTAATTTAGAACTTTGTAATTCTTCAATTAGATTTTGATATAACTCCCACTGATCATTAGTTACTCTATAAACAGGGTTATAACCTTTTTGAGGTATAAAAAATTTTGAATAATAACTTATATTATTATGTACAATGATTCCTATCGAACCAATTTCTAAAGCTAAGAGGAATAATATTTCAATATTTTTATTTTTTTCCAGCCACTCAATTAAACCTGTGTAAAAAATAAGTAAGCAAAACGGATTTATAAAGATTTCAAAGCATCGACTATAAACAATGCTAGTCATGTATTTAACTACAAAAGGAGTAACAAATGGATTTACAAATAAAATTATAATTAAGAGTAAAAAGAATTTATACTCTTTTTCATATTTTCCCTGAAAACAATTAATAAAAATAATAAACCAAAAAACACAATTCCGCACGAATTCTATTTTATTCACTGGTATAAAATAATTCAAAGTCATATCTCCCAAACTATTTAAGCGAAAAAAGAATGAGTACCCATTGAATTGACTATCTGAACCAGAAAACATAGAATTTCGCACAAAATAACTAACAATCACCAGCAAAAGAACAGAAATTAAGAAAATAAACTTAAAAAATTGTAACAATTTTTTCCAAAATATAGCATCAAATCGTTTTGTTAAATAAACAGTATATCCTGCTAGGCAATAAATTGCTAAGATTAAAATTGAAATTTTAGTATAATTTCCTGAAAAATAAAGTAATGCAAAAATAAGTAAAGATAAACAAGATATCCAGTATTCTAAATAAATAGTATAATTTTGTTCCTTTTTCCATATTAAATAGAAAAAGAAACTAATTTCAATAAAACATGCAATAAAGAAACCTGATGAACTAAATCCAATAAGTGAAGAATTCAAAAAAGTAAGTAAAAATAATGATTTTTTATTATTCAGTTTAATAAACTCATACAATATGAGCATATTACACGCAATATTTAATGTTTTCCATGTATTTCCATAAAATGGGAATGATATGTTGAAATAATTAGTGAAAAAAACAAGCACAAAAAATAAAGCAACAATTTTAGTATGCAAACTTTTTTTCTCTAAAAATAAATTTATTGAATGAAAAAGAATATCACTCAGCATATAAAAATATGTTAAAGCTGAAGTCCATAAATAAACAGGAGTTAACGAAGTATTATTTAAAGACAAAATATTCCTTATATTTTTTAAAAGCAAAGAATGAAAATAATAAAAACCTTGATAGCCATGAAGCGTCGATATATTTTCTATATTTCCAGTATAACCATTAATTGTTCCCAATGTAGGTGATGTGCTGTTTTCAATTACCATAGATAAATAGAAATTAGAATCGAAAGCAGCTTCTCCTAATGTTTGATTTCCCATTAGAAAAGCAAAAATTATAGTAAATAATGCACCTCCTAATATCATCTTAAGTTCTTTTTGTGTAGGAATTAGATTGACTTTCACTTTAATTGCAACAAATATTGGAATAATTAGCAAAATATATTGAACAAAAAGAATATAATATACAGAGAATTGAAATTTGACAAAGGCAAAGACAAAAAATTCGAAAATACCTAAAATAACAAAAAAACCGATTGTAATTATAGGAAAATAATCTGCGTTCCAATTAAAATACTTACTAATACATTTCCCTAACAGATAACTATCAAAAATCAGTATTAATGATATTACTATTGATATCTCTACCATAATTTTTTTAATCCACCTTTCAAATTTTTATCGAATAAAAGTAATAACAAAGAAATTAAAGAGATGCAATAAGAAATAATTTGTATTTTTGTTCCTTTATAATAAATAACATATTGCATTTTTATATTTTTTTCCCTGGTATTAAAGGAAACCAAAAAAGTTTCATGATCTGGATAAGGAACAAGTGATTCGACAAAATTACCATTTTCATCATAACATTCGATAGTATATCCTTTATAATAAATTAATGGCAAAATATACAGAGAATTTTCCTCACTACTACTAATTGAAAAACTCATATAATTATAGCTTCTAACGAAATCAAGTAATTCAACATCATTATTTGTTATAATATAATCACCATAGTTTCGATAATCGACATTATCTTTAATAGGCAAATAATCTGCAGCGGCAAGTTCGGCCTGATTGTAATAGGTTACTATTCCGTGTTCTCCACTGTAATCATCATCTGAAATTAAAGAATAAGGAGTATCATTAAATATGATTGATGGTTGCTTTATAACAAAAGAAAGTTGATATATTCCTATAAATAAAACTAAAATTAATACTATTAAAGAAACTCTTCTTTCATCTATTTTCCTAAAATATTCAATAACGCAAATACCAGACATCAACGAAAGTAATGCAGAAGAAACTATAATTAAACGCCAAGGAAATTGCATAAAACTAAGGAATGAATTAAATAAGCTCCAAGGAAAGAAATCTAAACACAAGATTAAACAAAAATAGCCGATAATAGTACATAAAAAATAGAATGCTCGGTTAGCTTTATCTTCTTTATATCGAAAAAATTGTAAAGCCGGTAAAATCATAGCAATTATCCCTGTATTAGTAGTCATCCAATAATCTTGACCAAATTCGTGACCTGCTAATCCGAAATTTATTTTCATCGTGAATAATTGTTCTAGAAATAGTGTATAATTACTTAAATTAGAATCACTAACAAATTCGTTTACTGCGTATTTTCCAGTACTAAGTTGTTCCAACATAGGGAACAAAAAGAAAGCAAGACACCCAATTGCAATGAAAATTGCTTTAACTATACAAAATATTCGACTTCTTTCTTTTAATAGCCTAGTCAAATTACATAAGATAAATATACCAAAGACGCCGCACATTAAAACAAAAGATATATTATGACTTAATAAAAGCAATGCAAAAAACAAACCTAAATATTTATAATTATATTGATCTGTATAGAGGACTTTATAAATTTCAAGGAGGATCACGGGGATGAAAATCATCGCTAAAACTTCTCCAATTGCTCCCCTAACATATACATCAGTAATTCTATAGGCCGTAAATAAATAGATAACTGCCGATAAAAATGCAGAAGATGTATTCTTACTTATTTTTTTCACAGTATAATACATGCTAACGAAAGTCATTCCTGTACACATAAATAGGAAAACCTTATACGTGATTACGATCGGAACTCCGCAAAGCCGGATTAAAGCTGGAATAATCAAAAAAATATCCGAGTAGAACAAAGGGGTTCCATAACCAAAATTAAAATTTTGTTCATAATATAATCGCGGAAAAAAATCGCCATGTATATAAGCTTCTTTTAACGCTTCAATCCGTGCCAAATGGAAATAAGTATCATGCCCCCGTACTAACGTATTAGAGAACAGAGGATAACAGAAAACAAGACAGAATAAGATTCCCATTCCCCATAAAACATATCTTTTTTTTGTAATTTTATTCATTATTTTCCGTTGATTTCCCTTCGTATTTTTAAATTAATATTGGTTGAATACATTAATTACATATTCCAATTTTTCAGTTTCCATACCATTATAAAGTGGTAAAGAGACTATATGATCAGCCATTTTTTCTGTAATTGGAAAATCATTTACATGATACCCTAAATATTCATAGGCAGTACTCAAATGCGGTGGTTGAGGATAATGTATTTTAAGTTCAATTCCTTTTTGATTACAATATTTCATAAAATTATCACGATCTTCTATGTATACAACAAACAAATGAAATACATGACCTAACTCACCAAACTGCATCTCAGGTAATTTAATTTTAGGATTTTTGATTTCGGTTAAATATCTTAAAGCATCTTTTCTTCTTTCAGCAGTAAGTTCATCTAAATGTTTTAATTTAACCCGCAATAGCCCAGCTTGAAGTTCATCCAGTCGAGAATTATAACCTACTTTTTCAAAATAATATGTTTTTTTTGAACCATAATTTCTCATCATTCTAACTTCTTCAGCAATGTCTTTATTATCTGTAATAATGGCGCCCCCATCGCCGAAACCGCCGAGATTTTTGGTTGGATAGAAGCTAAAACAACCTACATCACCCCAGGTGCCACATTTCTTCCCATTAATAGAAGCACCATGAGATTGTGCGCAATCCTCAACAACTTTAAGATTGTATTTTCTTGCAATCTTCATTATTTCTGGCATATTTGCTATCTGTCCGTACAAATGAACAACACAAATTGCTTTTGTCTTAGGTCCTATAGCGGCTTCAATCTTCAAAGGATCCAAATTATAATATTGGTCAGGTTCAACAAATTTAGGCACTAAGCCATTTCTGGTAAATCCCATAATTGAAGCTATATATGTATTTGCTGGCGCAATGACTTCATCTCCAGGATTTAAATGAAGCGCTTCAAAAGCCAAAATTAAAGCATCAAGTCCACTGGCCACACCTACACAATATTTAGATTGATTATATTCAGCAAATTCTTCTTCAAAACATTTCACTTCATTACCGAGCACATACCATCCGCTATCTAAAACCTCCTCGACCTTTTTTAAATATTCGTTTTTAAATTTCAAATATTGCGGAAGTAATTGATTATTTTCTATTTTCATAAATTTCCTTCTTTCAACCTCTTAAATGTATCATAATCTCTTATATAATCAGATTCATCATAGCCCTCGCTGGCTAAGACCATCAATATTGCATTATCATGATAAGTTAACGTATGCCAGATTTGAGGGCCACACACAAGCCCTACATGAGGATCATTAAGTTCAAAGCTCTCTTGATTACCATTTATATCCTCGCAATGGACAACAATTTTGCCGCTTAAAGCAAAAAATATCTGAAATAAACTTTTATGTGCGTGATAACCTCTAACATTTCCCTCTTGAGTATTAATCACAGTATAAACTCTTCGGATATCAAACGGAAGTCCTGTATTTCTTTCTATTGCGCTAAGATAACCATCATTCGCACTGCCATGGGCCTTAAAAGCTTGCAAATAAACATTCTTCATTACTTTTTATCCTCAATTATTTCATCTATGATGTATAAAGGACGTTTTCTAGATTCATCAAGATTTCTCCACATATACTCACCGATAATTCCAAGCATAATCATTTGTACTCCAGCCAGCACCAACACAACAACCATTAAAGATGTCCATCCAGCAACATCTGAACCATGAACCAATTTATCATAGACTAGAAGCAAAGCTGAAATAAAGCCACTTATGCTCATTAGAAAACCTAATCCACTAATCCATCGAATTGGAGTATGCGAGAAAACAATGAAAGTATCGATAAAAAGATCAATTCTTTTTTTATAGGACCACATTGATTTTCCTTTTTCTCTTGCTTGTCTTGTGTACTCTATAACTTTCGGGTTAAACCCAGTCCAAATCAATTGAACGTAAATCGAAGAGTTCTTTTCCTGCATATTAACCAAAATCTCCGCTACACTCTTATCCATCAAAAAGAAATCAAAGCCTTGCTTTGGATAATCGGCAATAACCAACTTTCTTACAATACGATAATAAGTATTAGCGAAGAAGTTCTTTATCCAAGGCTCATCGCGTTTGTTTCTGGCTGCAATTACTACTTTCTCACCTTGTTGCCAATATTGAATCATTTCTGTAATTAAATAAGGAGGATCTTGTAAATCTGCACTCATCACAGCAATCGCATCGCCAGTAGCTTGACTCATGCCAGCAACTATCGCACGGAATTCTCCAAAATTACGAGAAAGTTTAACAATTTTCACATGATTATCATATGATTGAACTTTCTTTAACTCATCTAATGTTTTATCTCTTGATCCATCATCAACAAACACAATTTCAAATTCAATATCTTTTCTTTTTTCAAAAACATCACGAACTAATACTTTATAAGTCTCAGCTATATTCAGTTCATTGAAATAGCACGGAATAACTATAGATACTTTTGACATATTTAACTCCTCATGTGATACTAATTTATTATAGCAAAAAAGTCCTCTATATACTGGACTTTTTTCTTTCTTTTATGCTAAAAATGAATAAAACCGTAGCCATAAGACTCCCAATAACACTCATTATCAAACCAAACTTAAATCCTTTTGGTACAAAATACATCTCAATATGATTTTCCCCCTGATTAATTGGTATTCCTATAAAGCCGCCATTAACTTCATATTTTTTCACTTCATTCTCATTAACTAAAATTTTCCATCCTTCATCATAAGGTAATGTTATGACCATAAATCCTCCATTATCAGATTTAATGTCGCCCGTAAGCTGATTTCCTCCATATTGAATGTTATTTAATTCGGATCTCGCATCACGTTTAACAAGTGCCTTTATTTCTTCAAGATTTTCATTATTACATATTACTATGTTATTCAATTCATAGAGGCTTTGATTAGTTTGCATAAATTCTTCATAAGTTAATGCAGAATTATAAGTAGTTCCCAACGGTCTGAAGTCTTTGTTTTCATATATTGAAATACTTCCTCGATAGTCATCTTGAATTAATTCCCAATTAACTCCGAAAGGAAGTTCTTTAGAATTTAACACTAACGCATATTTAACATTCAAAAACTTCATTAAGTCACCATTCTTAATATTAAAAATCATTCCTGAGTTAAACTCCCTTATTTCTGGAGCAAGTTCCGCAAGTTTGTTGATTGCTGGTGAATAAGTCGAGTCATAAATCATCAATCCATTTAATTGATAGGCTACGGACATATTATGACTATAATTCCAATATAACGAGTCATGTGGTACGTAAATTCTATAATATTCAGTATAATTTTCTGGATCTAAATAATCTAAATAATTATTTAATCCTTGATCTTCATCTTGCAATACATGGGTTACCTCATTCGCAAAAGCATAACTTCCTCTTTCTGAAGTATCCATTTTACGAATATAATGAATCCCTCCTGATAATGCGAATTCCAAAACAGACAAAATAAGCAACGCATTAATTGCTCTGCGCTTTAGCAAAAACGCAAAAACAAAAATTAATATAGCACACCCAGAAAACAAAATAATTTGCGAACCATATTCATTAAAAACAATGTCAAATTTGCCTTCTATTATTGCAGATAAAGGAACAATAACGATGCAAAAAGCAGCTACAAGACTAGCTATTGGATATATTTTTTTGATATTTATAATTTCTAAATGATCAAAGAGATAACAAGCTGTAATTATATTAAATAAAGTTAACAAAAAAGTCCATCTGAACGAAGGTTCACTAAAACCGTGTAACGCTGCATCTCCAATCGGAAAGACTGCTAGAATAATTAGACATAGATAAAATAACAAAGTTTTCCTTTGATATGATTTATCAGTTATACAAAATACCTGACAAACAAGCAATGCAGTTAAACTTCCTGCCCATATACAAATTTCACGTGTTACATGCCAGTTTGTTTCGAATACGTTTACGCCATAAATGTATTGATAATTTGGAACAAACATAGAAGCAAGAAAGTGTAAATAGACCTGCGGATCTTGGAATAATAACGAAATATTTAATCCAATTCGATTATTTTCACTCATATAACTAATTGTTGGAACTAATACGATTCCAGCCATCATTACTCCAATTAAATAAATTCCAATTAACTTCAAAGTATCTGGTATAAATTTACTAAAATCAAACTTTATCTGACTATAACGATAAATATAAAAGAACGGTGTTAAAAATGATAATGTATAAAAGAAATACCAATGTGAACTTAGTAAAATAGCAGTAATCAGAAGAAACTGCATTTTCTTCCCAGTAATAAGATATTTTTCTATACCACAGAAATAAAGTGGCACGAGACAATAAAAAGAATGAAACATTAATTGTCCGCTAAAGAATATAGCCCATCCACTAAACGCATAACATAAGCCTCCGAAGAAGCTAACTTTCTCTGAGATTTTCATCGTTCTTAACAAATAAAACATTGAAAATGCACTGATGAAGAATTTTCCAATTTCTAATAACAAAGTTCTATCAAAGAAATTAAGATTTTGAAATAGCAAACTTGCCCAAGTAAAAGGATCGCCCATAATATAAAAGGTTTGCGAAGCAAAGAAATTAGTACCTAAAAACATGCTCCACGAATAAAAAGGAAAGGTTCCTTTTTTAAAGAATTGATTCATTAAATTGGTAAATTCCATATTAAAGAAAAACTGTTCAGGTTTTAAGTCTGTACCGTATGTTACCGGTATGTGCGCTAGCAAATTAGGTAAAAACATACATCCACAGATTAGAGTTACTGCTCCTGCAAGTAAAAGCGGGTACTTATATTTTTTTAGCATAAAAACCTCCAATGATACTGATCCATTATATCTTATAATTCAGTAACTAACTATGATAAAAATTCTTAAATATTTTTTTCATGGTGTTTGCAATAAAACTTCTCCTAATATAATATAGGGACCAGAAATCATGGCAACCAGTCATGATTTGATCCTCTCATTGTTTAAGCTGTATAATGGAGTGGTAATGGTGTGACGTTTTTCTCCTAGAACTATACTGCGTGTATACGTTCGTTGAAAAGCCAGTCCGTCAGCCACTCATTGCAGCCGTTCGATTTAAGTAGGTAGAGTCGATATCCTTTCCATCGCGTTCGTTTAACCCCCAGGAGATTGAATCGACAATGAGGAAACTGATCCCGTTGCCCATTCACTTTTCAGGAGGTGTTTCTATGCGCTATCTTATTGGTATCGACGCCGCCAAAGCCAAGAACGATATTGCCATCTTCAATTCAGACTTGGGTCTTGTCAGAAAGCCTTTCACGGTCTCTCAAAGTCAGTCTGATATTCAGAAGCTGGCGAAGTCCTTCGCGGCCATGGATGGAGATGTCCGTGCTGTTGTCGAAAGCACAGGCCGTTACCCTCTTCCTATCGTCGAACAGCTTTCTAAGGAAAGAATCTTTGTCAGTGTTGTCAATCCTAAGTTGATTAAGCAATTCGGCGATAACTCTCTTCGCAAGGTGCAGAACGACCCTGCCGATGCGAAGAAAATCTGCAGGTACGGCATCCTGAACTGGGATTCTCTGAGGGAGTATACGAATATGGATGAATTACGTACCCAGCTTCAGCTTTACAATTCTCAGTTCGAGTTTTTTACGTCCCAGAAAGTCTCGGTCAAGTCCAATCTTATTGCTTTGTTAGATATGACCTATCCGGGTGTCAATCAGCTCTTCAACAGTCCTGTCAGACCGGATGGCAGCGAGAAATGGGTGGATTACGCCGAGCTTTTCCGGCATGTGGACTGCGTTCGTTCTCTTTCACTCCATGCCTTTAGCGAAAAGTACAGACATTTTTGTGAAAAGCAGGGCTATCACTTCCAACAAAGCAAGTGTGAATCATTCTACGCTTCAGCCCAGGATCTTATCGCGGTTTTTCCAAAAAACGCGCAATACAAGGCTTTGGTGAAGATGACCATTGGCAATCTCAAAGAAGTCATCACCCATGTCGAAACACTTCGCGCAGCGATGAACGAGATTGCCAGCCAACTCCCGGAGTATCCTGTCGTCATGGCGATGAAAGGGGTCGGCCCTTCTCTGGGTCCTCAGCTTATGGCTGAGATTGGAGATCCGATTCGTTTTAAACATCGTGAGGCTTCTGACCGCCTTTGCGGGCGTGGATTCGGGTGTCAATCAATCCGGAACCCTGAATCAAGGGAGCAACAGTGCTTCCAAGACAGGCAACCCGCGGCTTAGGCATACACAATTCAAGATTATGGAAGTCCTCATCAAACTTCACCCGGAAGAGGATAAGGTCTACCAGTTTATGGATAAGAAGCGCAGTGAAGGCAAACCTTGCCTTGTGTATGCGACAGCGGGAGCCAATAAGTTCCTGCGGATTTACTATGGTAAGACACATGAATCTCTGCATGCCCTGAAGGCGGACAAAGAAACAAGCGAATAATTCAAATCAAGAGAATCCCTCCCTGAACGGTCAAATACAACTGCGAATCGTTGCATGCCAATGAAAACGCAACCTTGATCTTGTTTTTGTTATGCCTTTTTAGCTGATTTCTATTTTTTTCATAAATTGCTTTAAAAATAGCTTGACCTTTTGTTAGTAGGCTTTTCTTATTCTAATTTCTTATTTGCAATGAACTCTTACTTTAAATACTCTAGCATAATACAATGTTTATGTGAAACACAATATTAAAAAAATATCAAGTCAATTAGATTTCTCGACATAATATGACTCAGTCATGTCCTTTTAGTTTAATTATAATCGTTTGTAATTATAAAATAATATTCGAAAAACTTATTCATACTTTTATTTGTTCTTAATTTTGCTTATAATAATTATCAGGTGATAATAATGAAAAAAATAAAAAAGCATTTTTTAAGCAACGCTGATATTTTAATCTTTTTCTTCTCTGTCTTATTTTTTGATTATTTCTTTCGTAATCAATTGGGTATGTCCTCAGCTAACGCTAAAGTAATTTTTGTAAATATTTTTACTGCTATTTTATTAAGTTCCTTTATGTTTCTCATGGGGCAAAAAACGAGATTAACTTATGGAATAGTTTTGATGAGTATGATGGCATTACTTTGCTTTTGTCAGAATCTTCATTATAATTATTTCTCTACTTTCTTTTCTTTTTCGAAAGCTAGTATTCTAAAAGAATTTTTCCAAGTAAAAAATGAAGCCACTGGAAAACTAACATTAGATCTCTTTGGATATTTTCTACCTCTGATCCCTTTTATTCTTATCAATCTATTTAAAGGTAAACAATATAAATATAATTACATTCTAAGAATATGCATTACAAGCTTTTTATGTATATTAAGCCTTGCCTGCCTGTTCTTAACATTCTCAAATTATCCGGAGAATATTAAGAAAAGTGAAAGTGACTCGTATCTTTACCATACACTTTACAATAAAGTCAGAGCCGTTGATCGACTCGGCTTGTATTCATACACCATTAAAGATGCACAGCTAACTCTAAATCATAAAATAGAAAATACTGACGAACAAAAAACAATGATTGATCTTTATATAGAAGAACATGGATATGTTTCAGAACCTAATGATTATACAGGGATATTTAAAGGTAAAAATTTAATTCTTATCTTATGTGAATCGTTATCCACAATTGTTATTGATGAAGAACTGACTCCTACCTTATACATGATGAAAACACAAGGAATTAATTTTGATAACCATTATGCACCAGTATATCAATCTGCTACAGCGGATAGTGAATTCATCAGTCTTACTTCACAAATTCCTTCTATTGACAATGGTCCGCTTGCATATGATTTTTATGAAAATACTTTCCCAAGCGCGCTTCCTCAATTATTTCGCGAAATAGGATATTCAGCTAACTCATTCCATTCCTTCAAAAAGGAGTTTTATAATCGTGAAACTTTGCATTACACCTACGGATTTACCTACCTCTATGATTGGGTTGATCTTAATTTAGAAAAGCGTCCAGAATTTGTAGAGGCTTATAACTGGATTCATGATCGTGAACTTTTCACAAAGGCTCTGGAAGCGACAAATGAAAATGCTACTGAACCATTCTTTGATTTCTTTATTAGTGTTTCTGGGCATGTACCTTATGTTCGTGAACGTTATGAATTGGAATATGATCTTTGGCAAACTATCGTTCTCCATGGTGAAGCTGGTGAAGAGTATTCTACAGAAGCCCTTTGTTATCTAGCAGCACAGAAAACGCTTGATAGTGGATTGGAAATTTTAATTGAAGATCTTACAAAAACCGGTCAACTTGAAAACACTGTTATCGCTGTCTATGGAGACCATTATCCTTATGGGTTAACAAAATCCGCGACAAAAGAATTATTCACTGACCTTAAAAATGACTATGAAATTTATAAAGTTCCATTCATCATTTGGACTCCAAGTTTAGAGAATACTACAACTATCGAAACAGTGACCTCAACATATGATATTATGCCAACTTTATGTAATTTGTTTGATATAAACTTAAACGGTCATCTCATCACTGGCCGTGATGCATTATCAGATAAAGATGGACTTGTTATCTTTGAAGATCGCTCTTGGCTTAATGATCGAGCCTATTATAATGCAACGAAAGGAACAGTCATTAAATTAGATCCTTCTATAACTGATGATGAAATAGAAGAAATAAATAACAAAGTTTTCGAAGAAATCCAAATTAGTCAGAATATTCTAACATCTGATTATTTCGCTGAAAAGAATTAACAAATTTAACATGTGAACTTCCATTACCCTTGCTGTAAACTCAACATCATTATTATCAGAATCTGCAATGCTTGAGTTAATAAAACTCACAATGGTCATATAAAATATCCTTCATCAAAAAATAGAGCTATCTTAAGAATCATATCGATTTCTTAAGATAGCTCATTTTATTCTAATTCAAATCTTTTTCATGAAGGATAGTCTGTTGCAGCGCCTCTTCTGTAATAAAATCTGAATAAACACCAAAAAAATGATTATCATTAATAATTTTCAAAGCTTTATCTATCTGGTTAACTGTATGAATATAGATTGTAAACTGATCTTCATAATCCTGCATTTCAGCATAAGCATAAATATCAGTAATTACTTTTGTAGCCCATTCATTATCCATATGCATAACAACTACCGGCACTTTATGTTCCTTAACAAATTGATAAATTTTTTGTCCATCAGAATCAACATAATAATGGTAAAGAGTGAATATGATTTTGTTAAAGTCATAATTCTCATCTAAGAAAACATACATATCTGGAGTATAGGCTTGTGGTATAATTCTATTTATTAATTCTGGGTTAACAGAATCTACTTCCTCTATCATTTTATTATACATGACTTCTGAGCCTTCGATATCAAAGGTCTTAGAATCTATGATAATATAAAAATCCGGAATTTCGTTCATGAGCTCAAGAAGATCTTTAAACATTACCGTCTTGTATTTTCCATGAATCTTCGCTTTCTTAAACTCTTCCGTAGACATCGGCCAATCTCCGCCAATATCCGTTAATTTATTACGAAAATCTTCCCAAGTATGAATTAAACATATACCCCCATCAGATGTTGTGTCAAGATCTATTTCAAATAATCGTGTACCTTCATTATAATTCTGATAAAATGCTTCTAAAGAATTCGTGTAATCATAATTATCAATTCCACCTAAAGCATGCGCCATAACTCGATATGTATGATTCCAATCTTCAACTAATTCTCCAACATCAGAAGTGATTTTTAACACTTGCTCTGTTTCATCAACATTAACAACAGGAGCATTATCTCTACGATCATCAAAATTCCCTTCATCTTTATATATGTTGTTAAATAAAATAAATGCAAAGCTGCCAAACGCTGTGAGCACTAATATACTGATTGCAAGAACTAATAACTTTTTCATATTTACCCCACTTTACATCTTTCTTGATATTCAAATTGGTTCAACTGACATTCAAATAAGATACACATCTGATTTTTTATAGCATCTAAGATGATTCCAACCATAAAAAGCAGAAAAGCTATAATAAACAAAGAAGTAGCGAGTACAGCGCTTGGAATTTTAGTTATAAAAGCAGTCTTAATGAATTCTGTAATAACCGGAATTCCAGCAACCAGGCCTAGAATAATAAATAAAATTGAAAAACAACTAAAAAACAACATAGGCCGATAATTTTTAAAGAGATCAAATAATTTTACCAAGACTTTAAAACCATCCGAAAATGTATTAAGTTTGGATTCACTTCCTGCCGGTCTGTCACGATATGTAATCGGAATTTCGACAAGTTTCATTCGATATACAAGAGAAAATATCGTCATTTCGGTTTCAATTTGAAATCCCGAACTCATAACTGGCATATTTTTTACAAATCTACGGCTATAAACGCGATATCCCGTCATAATATCATTAATATTACTTTTGAATAAGAAGTTAATTAAATTTTTAACTAGGTTATTCCCGAAACCATGAAATCCTCTTTTATTCTCTTCAAAGTATGTACCATTAGAAAGTCGATCCCCGATAACCATATCTGCATTACCTTCTAGAACAGGTTGAATCAATTTGTGTACCTCGTCTGCAGGATACGTATCGTCTCCATCAACGAGAATATAAACATCTGCATCAATATTTTTAAACATTGTGCGTACTACATTGCCCTTCCCCTGTGCAGTTTCTTTTCTAACTATCGCCCCTGCAGCTGATGCCAAATCCGCAGTTTTATCCTTAGAGTTATTGTCATAAACATAAATATCTGCAGCAGGAAGTTCTCTTTTGAAATCTGTCACGACTTTTTCAACTGTCAATTCTTCATTATAGCATGGGATTAAGACAGCAATTTTTTCCATAATTATCACCTTATTTTCTATAATTATATTACAAATTCACCTAATTTTTCTCTAGACTTTTAATCTTAAACTTCGATGTGGTTATTTCTGTTATCGCACAAGCATCTGTTGCCTCGTCAAATTCTGGATTTTCCCAATACTGAATAATAAGATAATCAACGTCATAATAATCCAAATAACCACAGGAACGAGCATAATCTTCTGTTGCTGGAGCTTCCCAATCATAATGTCTGCGAGCTAAATCATAGAAAATCCAATCGACTCGATTCCAAATATAATAATAATCCCGTGCAGTAAATATCTGATATACATTAGGAAGAAAAGTTCTTACCCCTTCCGCATGAGAAATAATTGTCGGTTGATGCTCATCGTTAAATTGATTTTGGTCACGCTCAATTAATCCCTCAAGAACATGTATTGCCTCAATTTCCTCATCACTGATTTTATAAATCGGATTCACTGTTTTCCCTCCATTCACATGAAAGGTGTATAATCCCCAATCAGAATCCAAATAAGAAGCAACATGACCGACAACAATCTCGACGCAAAGAATAACTAATAACATCCGTTTTATCCATTCTCGATGATCAAGCCATTGAATTACAGCTAACAGAATCAACATCTCAGTAAATGGATTAAACAAAACTTCTACAGTACGATAAAATACATTAGAGGCAATCAAGTAGGCCACCGCGGTCGTCGCGAATGGGTTTAAAAATAAAATCAACATCATAACAAATAAAGATTTTATATAGTTTTGTTCTTCTGATTGAGCTTTCCAAAGAATCAAGATAACGCCGATCCATCGTATAATGTTAAGAATATTATCGAAAATATGGGAATAAATGAAATAATAGTCTTTAACCATGTCATAATCTTGATGATTATTAAAATAATAGGCATAATCATATAAATAATCAGGTTTAAAGAAATTAACATAAGCCGCAAACATCATCATAAGAACAGGAATAAGAATAAAGAAAATAAATTTACCATGTCTGAAAAAGAATTTTTCAATTATATCAATAGTTTTCTTCATCCACTTTGTGAATCGCAGACTATAATAAGCTATAAAAATTAGAGCTAGCGCAGGCGCGATCCAGGGAATTTCCTTATTCCGACTAAACATCGCAACCGCATAGATCGCCATAGGTAAAACGATGATTGACATATTAACAAAGGCATTCTCTTTTTTACTAACAAAAAGATAAGCAGCCAAACTAAATAAAATCGCAAAGGAAATAAACAAGTAGGATGAAGAACAAGCTAAACCCGCACCGACGATGAACATCATGACATACTTTAACGAATCTTCTTTATCACGCAGCCAACAATACGCTGTATAGATTAAATAAGCCGCTAGCAGAGTACGGTATGTATTCCCATAAAACGCAAAGGCAACACGCCAATAGTAGAAATTACTGAAAAATAATGTAAATGCAATAAGCACATACTTAACACTTTTTTGTTTGATCTTTAACCCTTCAGCAAAATTGACTATTAACATGGAAGAAATCAACGAATAGATCATGCCTAATCCCCACGTAGAGATTACAATATTATCAATTTTACCGCCAATTCCTAATAAAACTGACGGAACATTAATAACATGGCATAAAAAAGTGCCGAAATGATAATAACCTTGGAATAAATACAGCGCATCCCACTCAGTGCCCACCTTTCCAGAATACAAATTAAATAAATTTAAATGTTGATTATCAATGTTCTGAGCAATGTAATTCAAATACATTGGCGAATCTGAGAAGCCAATATCGATAAATAACTGGTAAAATACAGCGATGAAAGCAAGAAATGAAGCTATAATCCAAAGGGTATTCCATTGCCAGTAACGTTTAAATAATTCCTTAATATGAAATAACGAATATAGTAGTAAACAGCCGAATATTAGATAACTGCTAGCATAAATCCAAGATACAGATCCATTAAAGTACTGTACAGGATAGTAGCATAGCTGCAGCGTACATAATAACATAACAAAGCCCAAAGGGGCGGTAAAGCCTGTCGGCTTTAATTTCAATAATTTTTCAGCGAACAATCCATAACCAGCGCTGCAAAATAAAACAACACCTACAGCTAATAATATTTTAATCATAACCTAATCACCTTGTAAATCATATCATAGATCAAACTGACTTTCTATAAAAGCCGGCCCAGAAAACACTGGAACCGGCCTTACTCACCTTAATTTTTATCTTTATTCGATGTTAATTTTACGATTAAGGACATTGTCAAGTAATTAATCGGAATTGTCAGCGGCAAGGCGAAAGCTTTGGCAAAAAGTTTATCCACGCCGATCCAATTAACGAAGATCACAGTCATTACCATATTAATGATAATTCCCGGAAGATAACTGATTGGAAATGAAATAAAGCTTTTCCAATTCGGTTTTTCATGGTAAGTAAAATGCATGTTTAAAAAATAAGAAAAAAACATAGGAACAACATCACCAAGTAAACTTGAAGTCGATACTGCGATACTGAAACTAACAAAAATCATATATAATATCTGAGATAAAATCGTATTAAACGCACCGATAAAAGCAAACGATAAAAAGCTTTTATTTAAAAATTTTTCTTTTATTTTTTCTAACATATTAAACTCCTTAACTCTTTAACCTTATCTAGTTTATCATATTTTGATTCGTAAAGCTTCATTTTCTTCTTCAAACAGCCTATAAAATTAACGATTCCTTCTGAATAAAAAACTTGAATGCGTTAAGCAATCAAGCCTTAATAATTATTCAACTTTAATTCAGTCAAATCCCGGTAAACCTTTTTGTAATCCGCTTCAAGATCATGAATGACAAATAACAATTCTTCAGGTACCTGTTTATGTTTATCAATAAAATCATGACAAGCCTTTAATCCCATGTCCATCGCTTTTATCGATTGATTCAAAATTTCTTCGTCACTATCTGCCATCATCGTTTTAATCTTCTCAGTCATTTCAGATAAGACAGCCATGATCCCAGTAGAATCCGCCGCATCCTCACCATAGGAATTAATTCTGCTTGTCAATTCAGTTTCATGTTTCTGAAAAATATCTAACGAATGCTTTAATGTTTCTCTTAACTTTTCTGATTGCGCTTCGACTAAATACTCCTTAAACGTCGATGCACCCATATGACACCCTCTTAATAATTCATTTAAATCTTTAACAATTTCGTTATCCATAGAATTCATTTCATTCACCTCTAAAAATAGTATTCCCCATTTTTATATCGATCTATCCTTTTTTCTATAGATAAGTTGACTGTAGATCCATAAACAACAAGTTAAGAAAGTAAGCAGCGCAGATGCTTTTTGGATCCAGGTTCCTGAATAAGTTATAGTAATTATTCCCGACGTAACATTCTTATTATTCACTTCAACCAATCCACTGTCTTTATTCATTATTATAGGGAGTTTGAATTGTTTACCATTCGTATCCACCGCCGCAGCAGTATACCCCTTGTAATAAGTTACCGGTATTTGCATCCATGTATTGGTTCCCATCTTGGTAATTTCAAAACTTGTTTTGTTTCCTTGTTTTTCAATGCCGCAGGCAATTTCTTTATTTTCAACAGTCACACAACGGGATGCTGTACGATAATCGGTTTGAGCTACTGGCAAATAATCTGCGCCGGCGATTTCAGGTCGGACATAAAAAGAATCGCCATAGTATGGATCTAATAAAGTTCCATCTATCAAAGCTTCATACGGCATGTCTGTCCCAAAAATAATTGGTCTTTCAGCAACGGGCATAATCCGTATAAGCCCCACCATTATGCCACAAACAATTAAAAACGGAACAACTATGATGCCCGATCTCCTAAAAAATCTTACAGAGATAATCGCTGCAGCAGGACATAGAAATAAATCCGCAAGACTCATCAATCGCCACGGAAACTGAATAATTCGCATCCACGCAAAGTATTCCCAGGGAAATAATCGGCTGCATAAGAAGTAACAAAGATAACCCAAGCCGCAAATCAGATAAAGAAAATTACTTTCTTTTGTTTTTTCTTGATTAAAGAGAAATACGCCGAGCAACGGTAAAATAGGTATCAAAACGCCTAGATTGGTCGTCATTGCCTGTCCTGGATCATAATTAATGTTAGAAACGGAAAAATTCATCGTCATTTCAGTATATTGCCAGGCATTTAATGCGGTTGACGCCAAATCAGAACTTCCTGCATAATAATGTAAATATAGCTCTTGACTTGTCATTTGTTCCAGCATTGGCCACAGATAAAAGGAACATAAGCCGATTGCCCATAAAGCTGCTTTGATGATCGCTGTTCCCCTCTGTCTCTGCTGATTTAACACATGCCAGCGAATAAGGATAAAAACAATCAAAATTAGAACCATCAGATAAAAGGATAGCGTGTGGGAAAGAAGTAATCCTGAATAGCCCGTCATTAGCCAAGACCATTTTTTTTCATCACCCCAAAGGACTTCATAGATTCCAATTAAAGCCACAGGCATAAAGACAAAGGCCAGCACTTCCCCTAGAGCTCCGCGAACATAAATATCAGTGAATCGATAGAGTGAAAAAACATAAAGAAATGCAGCCAAATACATTGCCGGCTGCTGCCGGCTAAGCTTCATTGTTAGCTTTCCCATATACCAAGCCGAAAAAAAGCTGCAAAGCAAAAGCAAGAATTGATAGCTGCGCGCCAAGCTTAAGCCCGCATTATAGAGTAAGGCGGGTATGATTAAGAAAAAATCACAGTAGAACAACGGACTGGCATATCCAAAATTGTTATTCTTATAGGGGTAAATTCGCGGCATAAAAATTCCGTCTTTAAAGCTTTGCGCCAAACCTTCAATCCTGCTTAAGTGAAAACATGTGTCATGCTCCAGATTAACTCCATGAGTCCAATAAGGAGCTAAAGATAACAAGGCAATAACAAGACAGAATAGAACAAAAAACAGTTGTTGCTTTCGCTTCATCTTTTGCCCTCCTTTTATCCAAAGTACCAGCTTGGAAACCATCGCATAAATCCATCAATATAAGCTTGAGTTGTGCCAAAGCCAGCTGTCGCAGGTAAAAATAAAACAAAAAGCAAAATACAGGCAAGGGCAAAAATTTTGATCCGCTTTTCGTAACGAGCATCCTTGTCAATCAAGCATTTCAATCCGTAAACAAGCGCGACGATTAAAAATGGAACTGAAGGATAATAGTGATAAATAAAAACACAGCGAGTGACTAACATCCAAGGAATGAGCTGAGCAAAATAACAGAGTAAAATCATTCCCGCTGTTTTTGTTTTATTTCTGATAAATTCATAGGCACAGAAAAGAATCGCAAAAAACCCAGACCACCAAATCAGAGGATTGCCAAAAGCTGAGATAGTGTAAACAAGATTCTCACTGATATGATGGTAATACCAAATTGGACGGGCATCCAGTATCCATTGCCACCATACCGATTGAAAAGGATGGGTTGCGTCAAGATTCGCATGATAGTTATACATCCCCATAGTCTGCTTGAAAACTCCGGCCAGACTCCATCCCTCGCCGCGATTGATCACACATGGCAAATAAGATAAGGCGTAGATGATCAAAGGGATCAAAACAAACCACAGGCAGCACCAAAGAAGGGTAATCCAACAGTATTTAGGGAAAACTTCAATTTTATGTTTTTCTAATGCGGTTGGTTCTTTCGATTGTTTCGCCTGTCTGTATTCAACATAACGCCTGATTAAGCTGCTGAAAAATAATACGGCCAATCCCATCCCGGCATAAACACCTGTCCATTTTACGGAAACGCCAATTCCCATGCTGATTCCAGCTACGGCTAATAAACCTAATGATTTCTTAAAATCATCCACATAAAAGTTCATCAAGCAATAACGAATCATGAAATAAGTCATCAGTAAAATAAAGAAAACAGAAAAAGGTTCCAACGTAGCGATTCTCGCTGTTGTTAAATGCATAAAATCACAGGCCAGAAAAACAGCTCCCAGAGCTGCGTAAAAAGTCTTATTAAATAATCTGCGGCAAAGATCATACAACAGAGGGATCATCGCGGCGCTAAAGAGAACTCCGCCAACTCGCCACGCAAAAGGATTACTACCTAATAATTTGATAAAAAATGCAATCACTTGAGTTCCCAAAAGCGGATGGACGAAAGCATACATAACCTGACCTTCGGCAATTTCCTGAGCGTTGCGGACATGATAGATCTCGTCAAAATAAGTTTCATTCAGATACAACGGATCGATCTTCAGCTTAGACTGCTCGTCAATAACCAACTGCGGATCGTAAGCGTCTTCAGGATTACTCGAATAAACAGTCAATGGTAAAAAATCATTAAATCCCGCTCGCTTCAATCCGATTTCATTAATAACATTATTCTTTTCTCCAGCCGTGATACGAAGATAGTGATAATTCCATTGTCCTTCAATAATTTTCCACTGGAGATAACTGCTGTTATCAATTTGCGAAATATTATCCCAATCTACTAAATCATTAGATCCTTCGATTAAGACATTTCTTAAACCAATTTGATAACCGCTTTCTAACGCATTATTATCCCCCTCACCAGAGAGCAGATAAATTCGATCAAAGGCACTGCTTCCATCCTCAATCTGTAAAACAAAAGATTCATTCGGCTGAGTTGGCTGCCAACGCGTGTGCGGCAGTTCAGTGTCCCCCAATTGCCAGAATGCAACAACCAGGAACATTAACGTTATTGTCCCGCATATTAAACTGTCGAAAGCATTCCAGACTGTCTTTCCAGCGGATGTTTCTTTTGACTGTGTCTTTATTATTTCATTTTTTTTCTTTAAACTCTTATATATCATAAAAGAAACAATCAGGATAACACCTTCAATTAGAAGTAAACTAATTAATTCTTGATTATGAAAAAGCGTTAAACTTAATTCTTTTAACATGATTCAGGACTCCTTTTAGCTAATAGTATATCAGAATCAAGCTAGGCTTTCTACTCACTTCATACTTACATTTCTTTTACAACTTTACACTAACTATAGAATTTCTTGAATAAATTGTGTATTATTTTTTTAAGAACTATATTGGGGATTTATTTTTACAGGGGAGAGGAAAATGAAGAAAAAGAAATTCTATCCTTATTTCATTTTTTTACTTGTTGTCATGACCATTGAAGTTTTCATTTTTAACTGGCGCACTTGGGAATCACTTACATTTCCTCAAAGTAAACCTGGCTATCAAATTTCTATCGACGGAAATTCTATGTCCGATAAATTAGTATTCCCAGATCAAAATTTACAAACAATACAATATAATTATTTAAATCAAAATGTCCAGAATATAAAAATCAATCTGCACTGTGAAGGAAATGGCTGCCCGACTACGCTCGTTTTAAAAATCAATTATAGCGATGAAGGTCATTCCCAAATGAGTTATAAAGGGAATCAAACTTATATTGAATCTCTGGAAGAAACTCACATCATTAGAATACACCCCTATGGTGATGTAAAAAGTCTACGTATTTCTTTCCATAATCCAGATAACGCCAAATTTACTATAATCGCTTCTGAAATAAATGTTCGAGTTCCCTTGAAAATACAAACATTAAGAATTTTAACGTTGTTCATCCTCTTCATCCTTATTTATCAATTATATCAGCATCGCAGCTTCTTTACTCTCTCTTTTAAAGGAAATTCAACAAAACGGAAGACTATGATTATTGTAACTGCTTCATGCCATATCCTGTTATTTGTTCTTGTGCTTTTCTCTAATCCCTTCTTCTGGAAAGATACAGCCTATCCTCATCCTCAAGAATATCATTATTTAGCTGAAGCTTTGGCTAAGGGACAGACATCTTTACTCGTTGATCCTTCAGAAGAATTAAAACAACTATCAAATCCCTATGATAGTTCGCTCCGAATCCAGGAAGATGTCTATTATTTCTGGGATTTTGCTTATTATAAAGGTAAATATTTCGTATATTTTGGGATTGGTCCGGAACTAGTCTTCTATCTTCCCTATTTTTTAATTACAGGAACTCATCTTCCTAATCCCATTCCAATTATGATCTCTGAAATTTTCTTCATTCTTGGAGTTTTCTTGTTTTTTGAAGAAATTGTTATTCGTTATAATCAAAGAAAAATACCACTCGGTTTAAGTCTATTATTAAGTTCAGCCACGATATTGGGCAGCGGAGCTTTTTTCATAGCCAGACGTCCTGATATTTATTCAGTACCCATTATGATGGGATTGGCACTTACGATCTGGGGACTATTTTTGTGGCTGAAATCCAGGCAAACTGATCATTCGCTTAATTGTAAAATTTTGTTTATAGGATCTTGTTGTATGGCCTTCGTTGCCACCTGCAGACCGCAACTGATTCTCGGTTCTTTCTTAGCATTCCTCTTCTTCCTACCCGAATTAAAGAATCTAAGAGAAAAACAAAACCAAAAATACCTTATGGTTGCCTTACTCCCCTATGTCATCATCGCTGCAGGATTAATGTTCTATAACTGGACACGCTTTGATTCTCCTTTTGATTTTGGATCAAGCTATAATTTAACGACCAACGATATGACTCGGAGAGGTTTTGTTTTTGATCGATTCTTTATAGGGTTTTTCACTTATTTATTTCAGTTTCCGAATATACAATCTGTCTTTCCGTATCTTCAGTACGTTGAATTTAATACAAATTATATAGGGGAACTTACTCGAGAATCAATGACAGGAGGGCTCTTATCTTGCAACCCTATTCTCTATTTTTCATTTTTATTACCAAATTTAAAACGAATAAAAAAACCTAAAACTTTAATTAGCTATCTTACTTTTCCAATCCTCGGTATTCTTATTATGTTTATTGATATTCAATGTGCAGGGTTATTACAACGTTACATTTCCGATTTTGCAATTTTTATCTTTATAGGAACCACGCTTATTCTCTTTTCTCTTTATATTCAAATGAAAGATAAAGAAGTAAGAAAAATATTCATATATACAGTTTTATTTCTATGCCTGATTGGTATTTTATATAATTTATCTTTATTCTTTCTTCCGGACTCAGACAATATTGCGCTCACTAATCCTCAGTTGTACTCGCAATTCTATAGATTATTCCATTAAAGATAAGGAGAACAACCATGCAGCCTACCTCATTAAATTTCGCAGCTTTCTTAATAATCAGTTTAGTTATTTACTATATAATACCTAAACGGATTCAAAACTATTGGCTCACTCTGATTAATTTATTTTATGTCAGTTCATTCGGGCTATTGGGCGTTGTCTATTTATTTGTAGTAAGTCTTGTTGTCTATATTCTTGGACTGCGCCTAAGTAAAACAAAAAGAAAAAAGCAAAACTCCGAATTATTAATTGCTATTGTTGTGTTAGCAACGGGGTTAGTTATTTTTAAATATTATAAACTTATATTTCCATTCTTCCATTTTTCCTGGCTAGCGCCTGTTGGCATCTCCTTTTATACCTTTAAAGCAATCAGCTATTGTATTGAAGTTGCTAAAAAAAGGATGGACGCAGAAACCAGTTATCTAAATTGCTGGCTTTATCTTTCCTTTTTTCCAGTTTTTACAGCGGGGCCGATTAACCGACCAAAATCCTTTTTTATACAGTTAAAAAGGCAGCGTCCCTGGAAAACATCCCGGATTGAATCAGGGTTGATCCGTACAGCCTTGGGCTGTTTTGAAAAAGTAGTGATCGCTGATAATTTATTAATATTAGTCGATTCCATCTACTTCCAATGGCAAGAAGCCTCAGGAGGTTTACTATGGATTGCCATGATCTTATATTCTTTTCAAATATATTTAGACTTTGATGCCTACTCCAATATGGCAATTGGTATCTCGAAATGTTTTGGATTTAAGATTGAAGAAAACTTCAAAACACCTTATCTTGCCGAGAGCATCTCTGAATTCTGGCGGCGCTGGCATATTTCCCTTAGTTCATGGCTGCGGGATTATATTTATATTCCCTTAGGTGGGAATCGCAAAGGGACCATAAAGAAATACAGGAATTTGATTGTTGTCTTCCTGATTAGCGGTTTATGGCATGGCGCCTCTTGGTCGTTTGTTCTTTGGGGACTCTTTCATGGCTTTTTACAAATATTTGAACAAATCATACATCTATCGAAGAAAGCTTCGAATTCAATAATCCGGTTTTTAAAGATTATACTTAACTTTGTTTTAATTACTATCTCATGGGTATTCTTTAAAATAACAGATGTTAAACAAGCACTGGCAATATTGCAGAAAGCGTTATTTTTCCCATCCTTTAAGCTCAACTTAGATTTATTTAAAATTTCTCCAAAAGAACTCTCCATCGCTTTGTTCTTCATCTTGATTATTGTAATTTTAGATCTCCTGCGAAATCATTTCGATATGATCAAATGGTTCAGAAAAAGAAATTTTGTATTTCGTTTCTTAATTTATATTCTCTTATTCTCCAGTTTCCTTATTCTTGGCGTGTATGGAACAGGGTATGATGCGAATCAATTTATTTACATTCAGTTTTAATTAAAGAAGGTAATGACAATGAAGAAAACAATTCAGTTTATATTTAAATGTATATTATTAGTGATCACAGCTTGTCTGCTGATGACTTACTTTTCAATTGTTTTGCGTCCAAAATACTATGAGGCACCGGATGATATGACGAACAAAACAGAAGGTTTCTACGCGCTCGAAAAAGATTCGTTAGATGTCCTTTTCCTTGGCTCCAGCCATTCTTACTATGCCTTCAATCCAGCAATTCTCTGGAAAAAAACAGGAGCTTACAGTTATGTTTTCGCAGGCGAGTGTCAACCCTTTTCACAGACCTATTACTACCTCAAACAAGCGATAAAGACACAAACACCTCAAGTTATTGTCCTCGATGTCTTCGGTCTTCTGGAGAGCTCTAAGGCCTGCCAGACAGACGGAATTTATAAAAAGAACTCGGAAGGTTTGCGAAATGAAATCTATCGAGTTCAATCTCTGAAAGAAATAAGCGATAAATCACTGAAATTGGATTATTTGTTAGATTTAAGACTCTATCATTCGCGATGGAATGAAATGACACTGGATGATTTTAAATTCCCTTTCGAAAAGCACTTCAACCCTTTTTTCGGTTGGACTATGGGCTATCCTGAATCTGATAAAAAAATAGAACGAGATACCTATTATCAAACAGAAATAGTAAAACCCGATGAGACCAATCTGCAATATCTTGATAAAATTATTGATCTATGCAGGAAAAAGCATTTACCGCTCTTATTAGTCAAAACTCCTTACTATGTCACCCAGCACGAATACAATATGCTTCAATATGTAAAGCAATATGCGCTAAGCAAAGAAATTCAATTCATCGATTTTAACGATCTCTATGAAGAAATGAACTTTCATTTTGATCAGGACGGCGATATTTGGCACACTAATATCCGCGGTTCTACTAAACTCATGAATAAGTTGATTGAAGTCTTAGAACAAGATTATCACTTAAGCACTTCAAAGCCGAAAAAAATTGAATCGTATGAAACAGCTTTAGATCAACTCTACAATGATACGATGGAGAAGTTATTACAGAGCGTTGATGATATTTACAATTACTTTGATTATATTCAAGAATCAGGTTTTACATTTGCAATTAGCTATAATGGAACCGATGGACGTTCTTTTATTGGAGAATACGAAAATCAAATGTTAAACAACGCTGGTATTCAATTTGATTTTATCAATGATAAAGATAAAGATTTTATTATGATAACCCAAAATGATCAAGTATTATTTTATGAAGAGGGTAACAAGTTAGTAAAAGATTATACTTTAAAGAATGCAAGGATAAAATTTGAAAATAATAATATCATCATAAACGGGAAACAAGAAACCTCAGAAGATCCAGGACTTAAAATTGTTATAATTGATACACAAGGAAGAGTACTTGATTCATTGTATATTGATTATTCTATGGTTTTTTGGTTGGAAAATAGATAAACCTTATGCTACATAATCAACAAGTTCTTTAACACAGTTTTCATTCTCAAATTTGGTTATGTCATACGTTAAATCTTGATGATTGCGTTTTAACAAAGCTTCAAAATTCTTTTTAATTGATGCGACATCATATGTTGTACATGTATAATTTAAGCTAGTAAAAATTCTATAAGTTGGGCTATTATGTTCTGCCAAAATAAACAACGGTTTCTTTAAAAGTATATACTCTAAGCTTTTAGATGGAAGATACGGCTGCAGCGACTCAGTTTCTAAGATCGTATCAAACAATAATAGTCCATCTGACGCAATCATTTCATTCATAGCATCAGCATAGGGTATTTTATCATAAACTTTGACTATTGATGACAATTCCAGATTTTCAATTTGTTTTTTATATCTATCTATCAATTCACCATAAAAACAAAGCTCTATCCTATCTTTAAAATCTGGTATTTCTTTATTTAATTGGCTCAACGCAACTAAAAATTTATCAATTTTTCTAAGTCCATATATTCTTCCAAAATGTGCAAATTTTAATTTACCTTTATACTTTGGTTCACTCAATTTTGAAGCTTTAATCAAATCATCATAAATATTCCAACCTTTTATATAATTTAAAGGAATTATAATAGATTTCTTTTTTAATTCCTCAGTATTTTTATAATGCGAAAGCATGAAGTCTCGCTGTTCTTCACATATGAAAATTAATTGATCTGCATTATTGATAGCTAGTTTTTCATAAAGACCATTCATATAAATGAGTATGTAAACTAAAAACCCTATTTTATTGATTAACGAGTACTCTTTAAAACTTTCATGATCGTATTTATACGGCGATTTATATAATGGGTCTGAAAAGGATGCAATCCATTTAATCTGTTTTCTTTTCTTTTTTACAAAATAGGCCGCTAAATGTGTAAAAGCAGGAATCGAGGAAGAATATACAAAATCATACGAATATTGTTTTAATTTTTTTACACAAAAAAAACAATATCTTAAAATATTATAAATGCCTTCTAAAATATTTTTCTTTTCTGCGGTCGCAACAGCCTGCTCATAATTGCAAATATATTCGATATTGAATTTTTTCCAATTTAAATCTTTTTCCAATTCTTTCGTCAAACTTTGATCTTCTTTTCCTTTTAATGCAACTACATCCATCATACAATCTAAGTTGCGCAAATGCTTATAGCAAATTAAAGTAACCGTATCATTATAGGGAACAAAGCCACCCGGAATGACTAACATTTTATTCTTTTTCATCATTTTCTTTCCTTAATTTCGCAAGTTCATATGTTAATGATTTTATTTGTTCATTTTGCTGAGAAACTTTAAAAAAAAGATAATAATTCATGAGATAAGACAAAAATATGAAAACTAAAAATATCGCATTTACTGGTGTAGAAATACTAAGAACTTTAGCGATTTTATCAATTAATATCGGAAATATGCTGAGTATCAAGATAATCCCTGCCCAAGTAATCCAGACAACAGTATATCTAATATTCATTTTGATATGATTAGAGACAAAAATTATAAAAATTAATGTAATTCCCGCACCTGATAGTAAAGATAATTGCAATCCTAGATTCATAATATCCCCCTTCCTTGCTATTGAAGAAACAAGATGCTAATAATCGAATTGAACATAAATTTTATAGAACGCAGCGGATTTGAGAAATAACTTTCACCATTTTCTCGATTATCCATATTTACTTGGACTTCTTCTACTTTATATCTTCGTCTTAGTATGTAAGTTAAAGCGTCTGGTTCAGCGATAAAATTCAAATTTTCAGAAAATTCACGTATAACTTCTTTCCCCATTGCACGCATTCCGCTCGTTGGATCAGTAATCATTCGTCCTGTTTTTAAATAAATGATAAAAGATAGAATTCTGCTACCTAACATCCGTAATGACCAAGGTTTACCTATATCTTTAAATCTTGATCCCAAAACATAATCATACCCTTCATTTAATTTATCTAATAAAGTCTGGATATATTTTGGAGGATGTTGACCATCACCATCAACAACAATAACACTATCGTAATCATACTCTATCGCGTACTTAAACCCAACTTGAGTAACTGCAGCTAAACCTAAGTTTATGCTTAAGTCCAAGTGATTGATCTTTAAACAATTATAAATTTTTGCTGATTCATCTTGACTACAATCATTAATTACTAAATAATCATAATTTAATTTTTGTATATTTTTTATCAATTCAGGAACATTCTCAGCTTCATTATAAGCCGGGATAATGATTAGAGTTCGCATATTTTATCCTTTCTGTATTTAAAAATGCTTGCAAGGAAATAATTACAAAATAATTCACAGCTTATAAACAATTATTAATTCTTGATAAGCTATATTCTAATAGTTTTGCAATTGATCAACAAAGTTGTTATATCATACAAATAGAAAAATGGCTACAAAAAAGTGCAAATATTAGATTAATAAATATCTAAATATCAATTTTATTATAAATTTACCAATTAATTTTAAATACAATCATTATGATAATATAAATAATAATGTCTTCATAATTTTTTTGTTCCCTTTTGTTTATATACAAATACAATGCCAATTACACTCGTAATTATTATTACCAAATATCGTAATATAGTGTTTCTATATAATAGTATACCGGTTAAACAAAACATGATTGTAATAAATGATATAATAGAAAGATATTTATTATCAAATAATGTATTTGATTTGATATCGCTCATTTCGCATACTTTTTTACACCAATAAGATTGAAGTACAGCCCAAATAATGTATGAGAACAGGGTTGTATATGCCGCAACCATATAACCGTATACAGGGATAAATATATAATTTAAAAAAATGTTTAATACTGCAGCAATAGCTGCCGGATACATAACATACTTAGTTTTCCGAAAATAAACAGGTATATCAGAATATATATTCGTAATACAAGTCAAAAATATGCCAGCTGCGATAGGCGGCATTATATATATTGCTTCGTAATACTCTGCTGTTGCAAGAATATGTACTATTTCTGGTGCAAAAAAAGTAAGTACAAGTGCGATAAAAGCATATATAACAACAAGTGAATTAGTAATTTTTTTGACTTTTGTTCCTTTCTTCCCAATACTATTGAATAAAAACGGAACATATGATGCATGAATTGCTTGCCAAACTATTAAAGAAAGCGAACTAATAGTATATAATGTACCGTATATTCCTACTGCACTATCATCAACCATTTTACTTATCATAACTCGATCGGACACACTGAGAAGCTGCGCTGCGATAGAATAACCTACAAGCGGAATACTTAAGCTCAGTGAAAATCGCCAATATCTTGCATTAAAAAAGACTTTTCCCTTAATGAAAGTACTAAACCATAGAATGGCTGCAATACCAAAAATAATTAAATAATTAGCATACAATCTCCCATTCACAACTGAATTCGCACTACTTTTATTCATAATTAATACAACTATTACCGAAATAATAGATGATATTATTGCTGAGATCATAATTATAGCTACTGGTTTTTTATACTTATATTCAAATTTCTGCCGAGCAAACCAAAAATCTGTTGCTGGTGCAAATAAAAAGCCAAACAGCATTAATATTAAAAGTGGTTGCGATAAGCCTGTCAAGTTTGACCAAAATCCAGGAGAAATTAAATATAAAACTGCTAAAAGCAACGCAATTAACGATGTTAATGATAATACCGAAGATTGATATTCATCTCTATTATCTGAAAATGTATTTAGAGCTACAACATATCCTCCAGAAGTCAATGATAATGTTGCAAAAGCACTGATCAATGTATACCAACTATTAAACAAATTGACTATTCCTATCTGCGATGTTGTCATAATTCTTGCGAAAATCGGAGCCGTGATTATACTAAGAGCTCCCGAAAATAATGTAGCTATAGTATAAGCTAAAGCTGATTTTGCACCTTCACTCATATTTTTCAGTTTGTTGATCAATTTCTTTTTCATCCAATTATTATCCCCCTTGCATTCATATATACTTTATATATCCCAGGGTACTTTATTTTTACACGCGATTTTGCCGATATCGTATGGTTGTTTAGAATTTTTATCATAAATTTTTTTAAGTGTATTTCATGTTTCGTTGCGAATTCTGTTCTACCTTCCCTATATAAAACATCTATAAGTTCTTTATAAATAAACAAATAATCAATAATTGGATCCGGAATATTTTTTGTCTGTGAAGATGTCGTAATCCATGTAAAAAACTCAGTCCATACACATAATTCTTCTTCTATTTTTTCTATAGTTTTTTTTCTTCCTGATAATGAATCTTCATGTAAATGCCAAAAATAACAAACATCATTCATAAATTCAAAGGATTTAGATTTACATGCAACTATGCTTGAAAAGCAACCATCAGCAGAAATTCCCGTTTTCCCAAAATATCTAGTTTTACCTATAGTATCCATTTTAAAACATCTAGATGTGTCTCTCACAAATAGAATTAATGCATCTTTCCCCAATTTCTTATATAATGTATAAATATCATATATATATATTCCCGGATTTTTAAAATTTGTAATTGAATCAATTTCAAATTTCATCATATTTTTATTTGAATCATCATAAATTTTTTTTGTAGAAAAAGCTAAAATGTCAGGTTTATTTTTTTTAAGATGAATACAAATATTATTAATTCCTTCACTATCAAGCTCATCATCAACACCTAAAAACATTACATATTCACTATTGCAATTATCTAGGCCGGTATTAATTGCTGAGCTATATCCACCATTCTCCTTATTTATCAAATATCCATTAGTATGTTTTTTTATCCAACACTTAATTAATTCTTGCGTAGTATCTGTTGACCCATCATTTATAAATAGAATCAAGACGTTATCTGAATTAACTTTCTCAAGGCTTAATGCACATCGCTCAAAATACTTTTCTGCATTAAAACATGGGATAATGATTGTCAATAACTTCTCGTTTTTTTTATACATCTTTTTCACCTGCTATTCTTCTTTTTATAAGTTATTAAATTTAGAAACATCCACTAACCTTCAGTTAATATGCCAGCCAAGTTAAGTACAATAATAATAAAATTCTCTATTCATTTGTGATCGAATTCATTATAACAGCGTCTCGTGACACAATCAAATAATTACATGATCAAAGATTATAATAGATTTGTTATCATAAAATCAACAACACACTACTCTTCCTTATATTGAGGATGATTGGAAATCAAGATACCCTATCATAATTTGAATCACTAGTTGTTCAAGCCGTATAAGTATAGCAATAATGGTGCAATGTATTAATCCTAGGAACTATAAACTATACAGTGTATAAGTTTGTTAAAAAAACAATCACTCAACTCGCATTGCGCCATTCGATTTTAATAAGATAAACCAGTATCACGGTCGTCCCATGAAAAGACTGGAATGACAATGAGGAAACTGTTTCAGCAACTATTCACCTTTCAGTGTGTGTTTCCATGCACTATATTACGATTATCAACATAACCAAGGCAGCAATATCTTATCATCCAAAAATAAAAGAAGAATTATTATTTTATAACTTCAAACTAATTCATATTTTATGAATTAATTAAAACTATCCTACCACTCATTGTAAATTGAAGGAAGATAAATACATTTATTCTAGATGGCTTCAACAGTCACTTAGCTTAACAAATAATGTCTTTTTAATCAATTTGATTTTTTCGGCATTCCGACTGTCCAAATTGTTCATTATGCAATTTCTTTTTAATTTTTATTCGATAAAAGACTTCCAAGCTATGATGTGCTTCATTATATATAAGTTGTAATAGTTCATAATTAGTGTACTTAAAATCGAAAAGTCTACACGAACTTCATCTATTCCATTTTTTGAAATTTTCTAAATAAATCTTTCTTATTTCAATTATTAAATAATATAGTCGTAGTTGCCCTCTTAAAGTCCCACTTAATACGAAGCAAAAATACTTCACTAGAATAATATAGAATAGCTAAACTTACTTATATCAAGTACTAATCCTAATTACTAGACCGATTTTCTTCACATCAAACATACTCGCCATAAAATAGTTAGTAGCAAAAGCAGAAAATTTTCTGAAACTATTTTTACCTAATTAATAGTTTATCTTGCTCAGTTAAAAAAACACATTCTCTATATTACACTTTATCCTTAGACATATGAATATTACATAATATATTCAATTTTAGTTAATAACAAATCTCACTTTTTACAGTCTCTTCAATTTGTTAGTTGGATGATTCCTCTTTTTTTTCAGTAATTTGACTTACAATTTCATAAATTGAATTAGAAATATACTCTTGATTATATCTAGTATTAAATTCAACCGTTGCATTTTTTATGAATACATTTCTAAAACACATATCTATTATAACCTGATCCAATAAACAAATACTTTTTTCAGTATCATTAGTTGACAACACTAATCCGAGTTTTTTATTTCGAATATATTCTATTGAAGCTATATCTTGAGGCCCTAACGCTATTATACATCTTCTTGCCCCTAGATATTCTCCGATCTTAGTTGAAATACTTAATCGTGTGATACGCTTATTTATTTCATCTGTTGACTCAACATGCAATAAAAAATCACAATCTTCTATTAATTGCTCCACTTCTTTTGAACTTAAAAAACCTTTCCATTCAATTATTTTACTATCATGAAAATAATCCAATTTTCCCTCAGAAAGTATTGTAGAACTACAAACTTTCAGAACAATTTTATAACCTTTTTTTCTAATCAAACCTGACAATAATTGTTCAAATTTAATCAGTTCCTCATACCTACCCAACCCCAGATTCCCAGCATATAAAATATTTATTTCTCCATTTACGTTTAGTTCTTTGTCTTGAAAATTCCGATCGAGTGCGTTTGACATTATGAAATAATTTTGACCGCCGAATTTTCTTAAATATTCTTCTTTCATTTTCTCACTAATTACTACGATCCCACTTGCTCTTTTTATTACTCTTCGGAAAATCTTTATGTATCTATTTGTAATATAATGATCAATTAAGGAATATTTATAAGGAGGTTGCGTATAATCATCCGTTAGTTGTAATATAATCGGTAAATCAGTATCATCAAGAATTTGCTCAACTATATCGTATGAATAATGAAAGCCACTACCTTGAAAAAATATCAAATCCGGCTTAATATCTTTGACCCACAACAAAATATCATTCATGAACCATTTCTTTCCATTCCAGAGAGATTGCCTCAGCCATGAGAAAAACGGTTTTCTTTGAATCACTTTCTGCTTTAAGTTTTCTATAGTTTTTCCGCTTTTTTTACTGTCATTTTTATAATTATGATTAATCAACTTTTGAATTATTTTATAATAATCTTTATCTGGTTGAATAAAATTATCTTCTATTCTCAATTCACATGCATATCTTTTCTTCTTTAAACGAAAGAAATTATCTAAAGCATCATAATCATTTACGCAAAAACTTCTACTACAAAACGCACTATCATCATTATCTCTATCTAAAAACAAATGGAAAATTTTTTCTTTTGGCCACTCCTTAAAAAGTGTTTCTATTGTCTTCCCATTATTTTGTGTTTTACTTAAAGCATTGTGACTTATTATTAGTATTTTAGGAAAATATTTCTTTTTTATTTCTGACACTGTGTTTACCTCCAACTCTTTTATTTAAAATTTTCTCAAGCAGGATATAATCACACCTCCTTATGACAATACAAAACACCCGTGTAATTTTATGCAACACATTTTTTGATACTAGTTAATTATTAAAATAAGTTTATTAATAAATATTTATAGCATTAAAATATATTACTATTGATCTTTCTTATATTCACTACAGATTTTTTACATTTTAAATAAAGGTGTTTATTGTTTTCCCCATATTTTTAGCGTATCCCTAACAAAATCAGTGGTTAAAACTTTTTTCCTTGTTTCTTCTACACTTAAGCGATTGGTATTATGAGAAGTATAGGCCTCGTCTGCCATTGAATGGACTTCTCCAGCTATAATAAATTTATCGTAATTTAAATCTCTACTATCAGCTGCTACCCTAAAATATTTTCCCATATCCTCACTTCTCAATCGTTCTTCTCGAGTCATAAGTGTCTCATATAACTTCTCACCATGCCTAGTTCCTATAATATTGGTCCCGGTATCACCAAACAATAGTTGTATGGCTTTGGCTAGATCACCAATAGTTGAAGCATCCGCTTTTTGGATAAATAAATCACCAGGATTAGCATGCTCAAAGGCAAACTTTACAAGTTCTACAGCTTCGTCTAAATTCATCAAAAACCTTGTCATTTGAGGGTTAGTGATCGTGATAGGATTTCCTGCTTTTATTTGATCGATAAACAAAGGAATAACGCTTCCTCTTGAACACATAACATTTCCATATCTTGTACAGCAAATAACTGTATCACCCCTTTGTGAAGCCACTCTAGCGTTAGCAAAAATAATATGTTCCATCATTGCTTTAGAAATACCCATGGCATTAATGGGATAAGCTGCTTTATCAGTAGAAAGACACACCACTCTCTTTACTTTTTCTTCAATAGCAGCATGCAAAACATTATCTGTACCAATGATATTGGTACGGACAGCTTCCATAGGATAAAACTCACAAGAAGGAACTTGTTTCAAAGCTGCCGCATGAAAGATGAAATCAACTCCATGTATTGCATCTTTAACACTTTGAAAATTTCTCACATCACCAATATAAAAACTGACTTTTCCAGCATATTCTGGAAACTTTGATTGTAAATCGTGTCGCATATCATCTTGTTTTTTTTCATCTCTTGAGAAGATACGTATTTCGCCAATATCAGAATCAAGAAAATGCTTCAACACTGTGTTACCAAATGATCCAGTGCCACCTGTGATCATTAAAACCTTATCTTTAAATACAGTCATAAATTAATTCTCCTTTTACCTTTTGAAATTATATCTCGTTGAATGTAATTTTGGCAAGCTGAAAATAGATTAATATATTACCCATATCTTAATATAATGACACCATAATCTTTCTTGAAAAACTTAATGATATACGATCATAAATAACTCAGTTTCTTACAATTTTCAGTCGTTCAGAATTTTCCATCCCTTTCTTTTTTTATTTGTTGTATCATAGTACTATTCATCGAAGGAGGGATTCAATGAAAAAAATTCTGATTTCCATGCTGGCCTTGCTATGCTTAACGACAGCCTGCTCCAAGGCTGAAAATAAACCGACGCCCGAACCGAGCTCCAATCCGGTCATCAGCGTCGTGGATTTACCCGTCACACAAGCCCCCATCGCCCAGCCGGAATTTGAAACAACCTGGGCCTTAACGTCCACCGACGGCTACGGCATTCTCGAAAGCACCTTTTCCAACATTAAAATTATTATGAACTCCCCCGGCACCGAGATTTTCGGCGTCCAGACCTATCACGAAGGCCTGCCGCTAATTCACGGCGTCACCTACCACCTCAGCTTTGATCTCAGCGCTACGATCGAACGCCCGGTCGAGGTGTTCATCATGAACGTCGACGACAGCGCAATTGAATTCACGCAGATGCTGACCGCCACCGAAAACGGCACGCATTATGAATTCGACATCAAAATTCAGGGCAACACCTCCTGGAACGGCCGTCTCGCCTTCAATACAGGCGCGCCAACGCCCGAAACTACCTACGACTACCACGAAGTCACCATCTCCAATTTAATCCTTCAGGAAGCCTCTGACGGCCCGACAGAGCCGAATATCAAAATCAACCAGACCGGCTACCTGCCCAACGCTCAGAAAAAAGTGGTTTTCCCGTTCGATCAGGGCGACTGCTTCCAGGTGATCGACGCCAACACCAACACCGTCGTCTACACCGCCCCGATTCTGCGGAAGCTGTACAACGAAAGCACGAAGGAAACAACCTTCTACGGCGATTTCAGTGATTTCACAACCCCTGGCCGCTACCGCCTTCAATCCCAACTTAACGGAACCTCCTACGAATTTGAAATTCAGGAAGACCTGTACCACAACCTGCTGGATCAGACCGTCAAAATGCTCTCATTGCAGCGCTGCGGTCAGACGTTAACCGCCGACTGGGCCGGGGCCTTCGCCCATGAACAATGCCACACCCAGATCGCTACGATCTACGGCACTGATCAGCAGCTGGATGTCAGCGGCGGCTGGCATGACGCCGGCGATTACGGCCGCTATGTGCCGACGGGGACAAAAACGGTCATCGATCTGATGCTCGCCTACCAAATGAACCCGCATTTGTTCACCGACGCGATCGGCATTCCGGAAAGCGGCAACGGCGTCGCGGATATTCTTGATGAAGCCCGCGTCGAGTTAGAATGGCTGTTAAAGATGCAGAACGGCTGGGGCGGCGTTTATGACAAAGTCGTCACTGCACAATTCCCGGATTTCATCATGCCGGATCAAGACCAGGCTCCGCTCTATATCATGCAGGAAATGACAACCTCAACCGGCGATTTTGTCGGCGCGATGGCCTTGGCCTATTCTATTTATCAAGATATCGATCCTGAGTTCGCCCGGCGATGCCTGGACGCCGCGAAGCTGTCTTGGGACTATCTGCAGTCAGCCACCCTCTCTGTCTACACCAATCCGGAAGGCTTTTCCGCCGGCCAATACAGCGACGACAACGATACCGATGAGCGCTATCTCGCCTCGGCCGCTCTCTACGCCGCGACCGGCGAACAAAAATATCTCGATTCCGTAAAAACGATATTCCAGGCCAGCGCCGATCAGCTGACCGGCGTGCAGTGGAAAACGATGGGATCTTACGGCACCTACCTGATGTTAAAACTTTCCGACGTTCAAAACGCCGATTCCGCATTCTATCAACAACTGCTGTCCAAATTGATCACCGATGCCGAACAGGTCCTCAACGCCACGTCCAACGACGGCTATTTTGTTTCCCTGTATTCCGCATACGCCTGGGGCAGCAATGCCGATATCGCCAACAACGGTTTAATTCTGGCCCTGGCCAACGATATCCGCGCCAACGTCAACTATGTCAACAGCGCGGCAGATCATCTTCATTATCTGTTGGGGCGCAACAGCCTGAATCTCTCCTTTGTAACCAATTCCGGAATCCATTCACCTCAGCACCTCCATCACCGTCCTGCCTCAGCGGCAAACGCTCTGCTGCCCGGCGCGCTGGTAGGCGGTCCGGATTCCGCGCTCGAGGATCCGGTGACCCAATCGATGTTCAACGGCGATACCGCTCCCGCAAAGTGTTATGTCGACGATGCGGAAAGCTATTCAACCAACGAAGTAGCGATTTATTGGAATTCCCCGCTGGTGGCTCTGATCAGCGCCGTAGAAAACGCCAACTAACCAGCCTTTCCAAAAATGACTTTCTTCCCTCTCGTTCACGGTCCAGCTTAGCTGAACACGAACCAAGGCGAACTTGTCCAATCCCGGACGATAACGAAAAAAAGATCAGAATATCCAGCCATCCCTGGACTCTGATCTTTTTTATTAGGCTCATCACTGAGCCACGTTCTTGTCTTTACATCCTGTGTGAGTCAATCCCGATGATCTGCCTGCGGCAAGGTTTCCACCTGATTGATCTGAAAATACGGCGAATCCGATTTCGTGATCGCGACAATGCCGTCCACGGCTTCATACAGCACCATCATTTCACTCAGCATCTTCTGCTGATTGCGATTCAAGCCCTGTTCCGGAGCCTCAATGATTAACTTCGCTCCGGTCTCGAACATCGTCATATAATATACCAAAGCAACCAGCCAGGCCGTACCCTCCAGTGAAGTTTCTTTCAACAAAATCTCGCTTTCTTCGCTGACGAGCCAGTCTTCGCCTTGATTCCACACCAGATGACCGCCCAGAATCGCGGTTGCCCTGGCCAAAGAAGCCCGGTACAAATAAGGATTCAGCGTCCCGCACTGCGCCATCCGCTTTTCTGCGAATCCAGCAAATCCTCTTTTTAATAAGGGCCGAAGCTTCTCCCGGACACCGTTTAACGCACTGTCCTCACCGAAGCGATCAGCCTGGATAACATAGGTCTCACGTCTTTCACCTTGCATCTCTTCATTGTTAAATTCAATCACACAACTTCCCTCTCTTTCACCAAAAACGTGAACTTCTTCATATTACCGCACTTTTGAATCAAAGACAAGAGGGGATTTCAGCGTTTGAAAAAAATATATCGAAAAATCAAGGAAATGATTAACTTAGCCTTCATCAGGGATTTCCCGTCTGCCAATTCTGCTTCTTGTTGCAGAATAAAGACCCGGTTTTCACCGGGCCTTGTCTGAGAATTCAATTGCGGATTAACCGCGCAGCACCGCCTGACAGTCCTTTTCCAGACGAGTCAGAACCGTCTGATGCACATCCTGAATTTCCTGATCAGTCAGTGTGTGATCTTCCGATTGATAGGTGATCGACAGGGCTACCGATTTCTTGCCGCTTTCAACATGTTCACCCTGATAGACGTCGAAAACCTCGACCTGCTTGACCATGCGCTTGCCTGCCGCCTTGATCGCCTTCATCAGCTGCTCCGCCTTCACTTCTTCGTTTACAACTAAAGCGATATCGCGGTGAACGGCCGGGAACCGATTGATCGCGGTGAATTTGACCTTGCTGGCCTTGCTGGCCAGCAACAGCTCCAGGTTAAATTCCCCATAGACCGCCTTGCCGATCCCCAGCTCCTTCGCCAGGACCGGATGGATTTCGCCCAGGACGCCCAGCAGCTGATTCCCCAGCATCACGCAGGCACTGCGGTAAGGATGGAAATGTTCCACATCCTGATCATTTTCCTTAAAGCTTAACCGTTCCGCCGCAAAGCCCAGTTTGCGCAGCGTTTCTGTCAAGACGCCCTTGGCCGCGAAGAAATCGCTGCGGATGTCGATCCGGTTCAACTTGGAACTCTGCAACGAATCCGACATCACGATCGCTAGGCGTTCCTGCTGGGTATTGACCGCATAAACGTTGGAGATTTCAAACAGATTCACGTTTTCATTCTTATGATTCTGATTGTAAGCCAGACATTCCAGCAGGCTCATAATCAGCGAGGTGCGGACATATTTGCGTTCCTCGCTCATCGGCGCAGCCAGTGCGACCGCCTCGCCCAGCGGCATCAGCGCGTTGTCGACCGCTTTCTGCGACACCAGCGTATAAGTGATGACTTCGGAAAGACCTAATCCGTTCAGTGAGCTGCGCAGATTGCGGCGCATCGTCTGCCGGTCCGTCAGCTGCCCCGCCGTCGCTTCCATTGTCGGCAGCGTGGTTTTCAGATCTTCATAGCCTAACAGGCGGATAATTTCTTCATCGATGTCTTCGCGGATGTTTAAATCCGTGCGGTAAGACGGGATCGTGCAGGTAAAACAGTCGCCGTCCTGAACCGGATTGAGATCCAGATCCTTCAAAACGCCCAGCACCTGATCCATCGTGAATTCTGTGCCTAACAACGTATTACAGTGAGTCAGCGTTTCACTTACGGTTTTCACCGGATCCTCAATCGTTCCCACCAGAACGTTTTCTTCAAAGCCATCGGCTTCGGCCAGTTCTTTTAACAGCTGAACAGAACGATCAACCGCTTTGATCGGCGCCATCGGCTCCACGCCTTTGGTGAAGTGCATTGCGGCTTCCGTGCTCAAACCCAGCCGGCGCGAAGTGTTGCGGATCGATACGGCGTTGAAACCAGCGGCTTCAATGAAAATACTGGTCGTCGATTCGTCGATCTTGCTTTCCTCGCCGCCCATGATCCCGGCGATTCCCGTCGGTTCGCCGCCGGTCGTGATCAACAGATCGCCCTTTTTAATTTCATAGTCTTGTCCATCCAGCGCCTGCATCGTCATTTCAACGTCGTCCACAACGGTGATTTCGTGATGCGGCAGCTTGCTTAAATCATAGTAGTGCAGCGGCTGTCCGGTTTCGACCATGACGAAGTTGGAGATATCGACCACGTTGTTGATCGATTTGATGCCGTAGGCATGCAGATAGTTGGACAGCCATTTCGGCGAAGGGCCCACCTTCACGTGATTGACAACCTTGCCCAGGAATGTCGGACATTTTTCCGTCTTGCTGGCAACTTTGAAGGTATTCGGCGTACCGATCTGACTGGCGGACTTGCAGTCTGGCCAGGTCACCTTGCGGTGCAGCACCGCGCCGACTTCCTTCGCCAGATTCCACATCGCGTTGCAGTCTGCCCGGTTTGGCGTCAAACCAATATCCAGGATCGTATCGTCCAATCCCAGGTATTCCAGAACCCGGGTTTCACCCACCGGCGCCTCGTCGTCAAAAACGTAAATGCCGTTCAGCTGTTCTTCCGTCTGGGCTTTTTTATCCACGCCCAGCTCCGACAGGCTGCAGATCATGCCGTTGGATTCCATGCCGCGCACCTTGGCAGGTTTAATTTCAAAGCCGCCGGCCAGCACGGCCCCGACCTTGGATACGATGACTTTCTGTCCCGCCCGGACATTCGGCGCGCCGCAGACGATATTCAGCACTTCATCGCCGACATTGACCGTCGTGACGTGCAGATGATCGCTGTCGGGGTGGTTCTCACAGGTCAGAACCTGACCGATGACCAGATTCGTGCCTTCGGCCATCTTTTCGATGCCTTCGACTTCCAGTCCGGCAATCGTTAATTTCTCAGCTAAGACTTCCGGGGTGACGCCGTCCAGATTGACGTACTCCTTCAGCCAGTTCATACTCATTCTCATCTTCTTTTTTCCTCCTTCAGCGATTAGTCAAAACGATCGAACATTTTGAGAAACCGGGTATCGTTAATATAGAAATTACGGATATCGTCAACGCCGTATTTCAGCATTGCGACACGCTCGATGCCGACGCCGAAGGCGAAGCCGGAGCATTTCGTCGAGTCAAAGCCCGCCATCTCCAGCACGTTCGGATGCACCATCCCGGCGCCGAGCACTTCGATCCAGCCGGTACCTTTGCAGACCGGGCAGCCCTTACCGCCGCAGATATGGCAGCTGACGTCAACCTCGACGCTTGGTTCGGTGAACTGGAAATATGACGGACGGAAACGGATCTGACGGCCCTCGCCGAACATCCGGTCGGCCATGAACTGCAGCGTGCCCTTCAGGTCGGTCAGCGTGATATTCTCGCCGACGACCAGGCCTTCCGCCTGCATGAACTGATGGGAATGGGTCGCGTCGTCATTATCGCGGCGATAGACTTTACCCGGGCAGATGACCTTGATCGGCAGCTGGCCCTGGGCCTTTTCCAGCTCACGCATCTGAATCGCCGTGGTGTGTGTACGCAACAGCTCCTTCGGATTGATGTAGAACGTATCCTGCATATCGCGGGCCGGGTGATCAGCCGGAATGTTGGCGCGTTCGAAGTTGTAGAAGTCGAGTTCGACTTCCGGACCTTCGGCAACGGTGTAGCCCATGCCGATGAACAGATCTTCGATTTCCTGGCTGATCAGTGTCAGCGGATGCAGCGTCCCGGTGCGAAACGGCACGCCCGGCAGCGTGATGTCGATTTTTTCTTCTTCGAGCTTGCGGTTCATCGCCGCTTTTTCAAGCACTGCCATTTTTGCCTCAATCGCGGCGGCGACGGCTTTCTTGCATTCGTTGACTTCCTGACCGAAAGCCGGTTTTTCTTCCGGGGAAAGGTCCTTCATCATCGTCATCAGCGACTGAATTGGGCCTTTCTTCCCCAGCGTCGTTATCCGGATCTGCTGCAGCTGCTGCAAATCTTCGCAGGCTTTGATTTCTTCCAGCGCCTGAGCCTGGACTTGCTGAACTTTTTCCATAATCGGTTCTCCTTTGTTCCTTTACAAAAATAAAAAACGTCGTTCCTGATTCAGGAACGACGGCTCGCGGTACCATCCTGATTTATCCTCGCCCTGCCTGCCGACACCAACGCGTCCGCCGGCGCAAAGATACACCTTAATTTTCCCTGTAACGTGAGGAAGACGGGGATCATTACTCCCACTATAAAGGTGAATTCGCAGAAACCTGCCGGGCAGAACGGCTCTCAGCGGGTCACCGTCCCTCTCTTTTCCCAGGTTCTTCTGTTACTAATCCTTTAGTTAAACCGCTTTCTAGTAGTTATTATAGCCATCTGAAAATTTTTTTGCAAGCTTTGATTCAAATTGAATGATTTTTTCATGGAAAAGGAGTGAAAATCTACCGAGGGACACCCTCGCAGAAGATGACCTGTTCCTTCCCAAGCAATTTTAAACTATAACCCGCACGCGCAAGATCTCAGGCTGCTGACGCAGCGTGGCGGCGATTTCCTCGACCGCCGGAGTATCCACATCCACTAACGTATAGGCAAACTCTCCTTGCGAGCGGTTGAGCAGATTTTCAATATTGATCCCCTGCTTCGAGATCATGCCGGAGATGTGGGCCAGCATATTCGGCACATTCCGGTGGAAGCAGCAGAGCCGGGCCTGGCCGCTGCGCTCCATGACGACGTCAGGCAGATTCACAGCATTCCGGATGTTTCCGTTCTCCAGATAATCGATCAATTCCTGTGCCGCCATCACCGCGCAGTTTTCCTCCGCTTCCTCCGTTGAAGCGCCTAAATGCGGAATTAAAGTTACACCCCTCTTTCCAGCCAAAGCCGGACTTGGGAAATCCGTAACGTAACCGCGGATCTGCCTGGCTGCCAGCGCCGCCAGCACGGCGTCTTCCTGAACCAGACCGCCGCGCGCAAAGTTGAGCAGCACCGCTCCGGTCTTCATCAATTTTAACTGGCTGGCAGCGATTAAATTCTTTGTCTGCGGCGTCAGCGGCACATGAATCGTCACATAGTCTGCCGTCTTCAGCACCGCTTCCAGACTTTCCGCATGCCGCACCTGACGGGAAAGCTTCCAGGCCGCGTCTACTGAAATATAAGGATCATAGCCAACGACCTGCATATCCAGCTCCACCGCCAGATTGGCGACCAGAATCCCGATCGCGCCCAAACCGATCACGCCCAGCGTTTTCCCCTTCAGTTCCGTTCCGACAAACCGGCTTTTCTCTTGCTCAACCCGCTGCGCTAAATCCGCCGCGCTGCCTAACGATTCGATCCAGGCAATTGCTGGAACGACCGGCCGGCTGGACATCAACAACCCCGCCAAGACCAGCTCTTTAACGGCATTGGCATTCGCGCCCGGCGTATTGAACACGACGATTCCCGCCTCGCTGCACCGCGCAGTCGGAATGTTGTTCGTTCCCGCTCCGGCCCGGGCGATCGCTTTCAGACCGGCTCCGAAATCCATTTCTTTTAAATCCGCGCTGCGCACTAAAATCGCGTCTTCCGCACCGGCTTGTTCTGTAAACTGATAGGAGGCTTGCGGAAACTGCGCCAATCCCGCCTCCGCAATTTTATTCAGACAACGTATGTTTAACATATCCGGTTCTCCTCCTCAAAGCGCCGCATCAGATCGACCAGCTTTTGAACCCCTTCCAACGGCATCGCGTTGTAAATTGAAGCGCGCATGCCGCCGACCGAGCGATGGCCTTTTAAATTGACCAGTCCTTCCGCCTCCGCCGCGGCGATGAATTTCGCATCCAACGCAGCGTCGCCGGTGACAAACGGCACGTTCATGATCGAACGATCTTCCGGACGGACCGGATTGGTAAACAGCCGGGATTGATCGATCTGATTATAAAGCAGCGCCGCTTTCTGTTGATTGTGCGTCTTCAGCGCCGCTAAATCATGATAGCGGTTTTCGACCCACTCCAGCACCAGTCCCAGCAGATAAATCGCAAAGGTCGGCGGTGTATTGAACATCGACTTGTTTTTTGCCTGCACGGCATAGCTCAGCATCGATGGAATCTCCGGACGCTCCTGAATCAGATCTTCCCGCACGATCACAACCGTCAGACCCGCGATTCCCATGTTCTTCTGCGCTCCCGCAAAGATCAGACCATAACGGGAAATTTCCATCGGTTCGCTTAAAATGCAGCTGGAACAATCCGCGACCAGCGGCACGTTCCCGCACTCCGGCAGTTCCTTATATTTTGTCCCGTAGATCGTATTGTTTTCACAAATATGCACATAATCCAGATCCTGCGGAGTCGTCACGCCCTTCAGAATTTCCGTGAAGTGTTCCGCCTCGCTGCTGGCTAAGATCTCACAGCCGCCGATCTTGCGGCATTCCGCAATCGCTTTTTTCGTCCAGGCTCCGGTATGAATCACGCCCGCTTTCCCGCCCGGCTTCAACAAATTCATTGGCACCATCGTAAACTGCAGCGAAGCCCCGCCCTGCAGAAACAGCACTTGATAAGACTCCGGAATCTGCAGCAACGAACGCAGCCGCCGCTCCGTCGTTTCAATAATTTCAAGGAAGGATGAGGATCGATGACTCATCTCCATGACGGATTGTCCGGAAATTCCGTACTCCATCAGTTCGGCAGCACATTTCTGTAAAACCTCGGTTGGCAGCTGGCTGGGACCAGCGCTGAAATTGAAAACTCGTGTCATCGTCGTCATCCTCTTTTCTAATATCCCCATTCTAGCACTACTGGTGTATGCTCACAATCAAATTTTCAATACAATTACATTTATTTTGCATATTTTCATGTAACAAAATGTAAATACGTAATTATTCATTAGAATATGAAAAACTGAGTTCAGAAACAAGGAAAAGACAGCGCCCTTGATCCTTTGATGGATCTGCCCTGTCTTCATTGAAAATCAAATTTTAAATAGTCCTCCAGTAGTTTTTCCTGGTAGCCGCACCGCTGATCCTGCAGCATCCGGCGTTGGATCGCCGCCAGTTCCCCGCAGCCGAGCTTTCCAAAATCCGGCGCCGGCGAGCGTTGAACGATTTATTACTCAGCGCCTTGACGTAATCCTGAACCTCATAATGCCATAGTTTCAGACCCGGGCAACGCCGCAGCATCCGCTGCGCCATCTGCAATCCTTCCGGATCGAAATCGCCGCAGCACCACATCTGCATGTTCGTTTTATCCATTCGCCTTAACAGCTGCCAGACGCATTGATTCGGTTGCCCTTCACTGCACATCAGACTGATGTCAGACCGTTTCTGATGCCTGAGTTCAGTGCTCAGCCGTTCAAAAATCGAAGGGTTTTCAATGATCACAAACTGGGCTGCACTTTCGATCCGCTCTACATTCAAGACATTGCTCAGCGTCACGCTGAACGGTTCAGCTTGTTCGGCAAACCCCTGCCATCCCGGATGCACTTCGCCGCGATTTCCAATTCCGTTCAGATTATAGACTAAGCAGCGGTTGGAGACTTGATCCCGCAGCAGACCCGCTTGTTCTAAAAGCTCGCTTTCCTCCCGGACTTTTTCCTCATCCGGCGAATCGTCCGACAGCTCCCAGCGCAGCGACTGGATTAACAGCCGCCGGACAGGACCGGTATCCAGCGCATGCGGATCATGCAGCACGCGCGCGGCGTAAACCGCAATCAGTGAAACTTCCTGAGTGCGCATCGGCAGCTGATTCATCGCCTCCGCCCACTGCCGCAATACCGCTTCCGATTCAGCGCAGCAGCGGGTGTAAAGACTCCCGCGAGCCTGCCGGATTTCTTCCAGCCACCGGCCTGCCGGTGTTCCGGCCAGCTGCCGTGTCATCTCATCGAAATGCGCTTGTTCCTGCACTCTGCGTTTCTGTTTCTGAATATTTTGTCCCTCCAGCGGTTCATCAAAGACAAGACTCAGCACTTCCTGCAGATCACAACCGTCAAACCGGGTCCGGCTTAACGCCTTTTTCCATTGGCCATAAGTGAGCGTGATCGTGGACTGTCCCCAAAAAGAACCGCCCAAAAGCTCCGCTAAGGCTTCCTGCAAAGATGGATCACATTCGTGCAGAACCAGCTTGCCGCGCCAGGTTCCGCTGTGGTTCCACCGTGTTTTCAATGCTTCCAGCAAAGGTATGAAGGCCGCCTTGCTTTTCAGATATGCGGCAAATTCCTGTTCCGCCTTCATTCCGGAATCCAACTTTTCACACTGCCATTCCACTGGTAGTCCATGACCGTGACATAATGCACACCGTCCGGGCGATAGAGCTCCGCGATCCGCAAATGTTTCACCGATGGATAATCACCCCACAACACCTGAGAATTCATGATGTAATCGAAGCGGAAGTTTTCAATTAACTTAAATAACCCGTCGATGTTATTTTCATCCACACCGGCAAACGCTTCATCCAAAGCGATAATCTGCGGCGCGTCCGGGCGGGCCATTGAATACTTCGCGGAAACCGCGGAAAAGAGCGGAACATACATCGCGATCGCCTTTTCTCCGCCGCTGAAGGAGTAGAAAGCCGAATTAGTCAATTCCTTTTTCTTCTCATCGCCGCTTTGATACAAAATAGTGAATTCAAACCAACGCCGGTAATCCATCACTTCCTGCATGATCTGATGGAAGCTTTGTTGATTTTCTTCTTTTTCCGCTTCTTTGCGGGCCATGGCCAGCCGGTTGCGGAAATGTCCGGCCAGTCTCTGCTGATCCTGCGGCTTCATGATCTGCGCGTCGGTTTCCAGTAAGGTAATCAGCTCGCGGCTGTCCAGTTCCTGATCATTTTCAGCTTTCCGGCCTTTCCACTGCAGCGACAGCCGCAGCGCTGAGCTGGTATTCATTGCACTCATCGCCGTATTCATCCGCTGAACCCATTCGCAGCTGGTCCGGATATGCCGCCGGATCGTCTTGGTAATGGAATTGATCATGATATCCTCAAACAGTGTCCGTTCTTGTTCCTGAATCAGCTGCTGGAGCTCGGCAATCGCGCCGCCGATATAATTGACCAGCGCCTGAAAACCGGCCCGCCGGCCCTGAATTCGTGCTAACAGCTCTAACCGACCAGGGATATCGGCCAGTTCCTCCGGCAGAACCGACCGATAGCTTGGCAAATAATCCTGCAGCACAAGCCGATGATTCTGAAACTGCGCCTGCAGATCCAGCTGACATTGATTTAATGTAGAATCCGAAAACAAGCCGATTTTCAGCATCATGTCAAAGACATCTTCTTTATTCAGCCAATAATGGATTTTTTCATATTCCTCATAAAAATAGCGCAGAATCACCCGATATCAATCCGCATAGATCGCCGTCAGATAACTAGTCTCCATTATTTTTTTAGTCAGTACTTCCGAGATCTGCATGCAATCCCTCATTTCTAATCTTTTTTTTCTCCTTTATTTTACCTATTCTTTCCCAAGATTAAATGTAAAAGATCGGTGAGGAAATTAAATTCTTCCTCTAAAGCTTTCCCTGCCGATCTTTTCCTTTCTTATTTATAAACAATTCGAATAAACGATTAATTTAAGCCGCTTTCCGCAAGAATATCGCTTTGTTTCCAAATCGGAACAAAGGATTTTCTCTGTCATGGTGTTAATCCTTTGTTCTGTTGTTATGGATAGCCCCCTGCTAAATTCAATTCATTTCCGCGAAAAAAAATCAGAGAAGAAGCCCGCCTCATTGGTTTGCTTTTCTCTGATCTTATTTTTATTTCGGACAGGCTATGGAAACACGCCTGTTTCTGAGCCCCGATTACCGCTGGGACATCCGGTGCGCCAGCTTTGTGATCTCGACGACGATCACCGGCACAAACGCCAGACCGACCGCAATCATCAAATGACTTGGATCCAACGCCGCCATTGAGAAGGCACTCGCCAAGAACGGCACATACATCACTAACAGCTGCAAACCGACGCCGACCGCAAAGGCGCCCCACAAATACTTGTTGGAGAAGATCTGCTTGGAGAAGATACTGTGTTCGCTCTTGACGTTAAACGAATGGAACAGCTGCGACAACGCCAGCGTCACAAACGCCATCGTCATGCCGATCTCATGCGCGTCCCGGTTGCCTAAAATATAGGAAATCAAGGTCAAGGTGCCGATCATCACGCCCTGCCAGGCAATCGTCCAGCCCAGGCCGTGCGCGAAGAAGCTTTCATCCTTGCTGCGCGGCTTGCGGTTCATGATATCCGGTTCCGGTTCTTCCATGCCGATCGCAAAGGCCGGCAGGGAATCGGTGATCAAGTTGATCCATAACAGATGCACCGGCATCAGCGGAACGCCCAGATTCCATCCCGGAATCAGAGAAATACAGGAAGCACCGAAGATTGTCAGCACTTCGCCGATGTTGCTCGACAACAGGAATTGAACGTCCTTCCGGATATTATCGTAAATTCCGCGGCCCTGACGCACGGCGTGGATGATCGTCGCGAAGTTGTCGTCGGTCAGCACCATGTCCGCCGCGCCCTTGGCGACATCCGTACCGGTAATGCCCATCGCACAGCCGATATCCGCCGCTTTTAACGCCGGCGAATCGTTGACGCCGTCGCCGGTCATCGCAACGACATGCCCTTTATCCTGCCATGCCTTGACAATCCGCACCTTATGCTCCGGGGCTACCCGGGCATACACGGAAATCTGTTCGATCTGAGCTTCCAGTTCTTCATCGCTCATCGCGCTCAGTTCAGGGCCGGAAATCGCTTTCTGACCCGGCTCGAGAATTCCTAAATTCTTCGCGATCGCCGTCGCCGTGACAACATGGTCGCCGGTGATCATGATCGTCCGGATGCCGCCATGCTTCGCCTGCGCAATCGCATCGCGGACTTCGTCGCGCGGCGGGTCGATCATGCCGCACAAGCCGACAAACGTCAGATGATTCTCAACATTCTCACTGTCCAGATTCTCCGGAATCGCATCCCAGCGCCGCACCGCGACCGCCAGTACCCGCAGCGCGTCTTTTGCCATCGTCTCGTTGGCTTCCTCGGCCGCCGCTTTGCCCGTGAAATTTTCACACCGGCCTAACACGATATCCGGTCCGCCTTTGGTGATCGACAGAATGCCGTCGTCCGTCTGATAGAACACGGTCATCATCTTCCGGGAAGAATCAAAGGCCAGCTCCTCGCTGCGGACATACGTCTTCGCCAGCTCCGGCTTGGTTTCGCCCATTTTATAGCTGGCTTCCACCAGCGCGGTTTCCGTCGGATCGCCGATCATTTTCAGTTTTCCCGCTTCCGGAATCACTTCACCGTCCGAGCACAGCGTGAACCAGCGCATTAATTCTTTTACGTCAGTCCCGGCAGTTTCCGCTTTAAAATCCTGAATGCCCGCTTCCGGCAGATAGGTCTTCACGACTGTCATCTTGTTCTGCGTCAGCGTGCCGGTTTTATCCGAGCAGACGATGCTCGCCGAACCCAGCGTTTCAACCGCCGGCAGTTTCCGGACAATCGCGTTGCATTTGACCATCTTGTTGACGCCCAGCGCCAAAACGATCGTCACGACGGTGGCCAGTCCCTCCGGAATCGCCGCCACGGCCAGCGCGACCGCGGTCTTGAACGCTTCCAGAATTCCCATACCGCTGAACATTTCCATACCAAAGACGACGGCGCAGATCACTAAGCAAAGCATGCCGATCGTTTTGGAAATCTGCGCCAGCTTGTTCTGCAGCGGCGTGGTTTCCTTGCCGCTGTTCATCAACATGCCGGCGATCTTGCCGACTTCGTTTTCCATGCCGATCGCTGTCACGACCATCGTTCCCCGGCCATACGTAACTACTGTGCTGGAGAACGCCATATTCTTGCGGTCGCCTAACGGCACATCGTCCTGCCCCAGCGCTTCGCTGGTCTTATTGACCGGCACCGATTCGCCGGTCAGCGCCGATTCGTCGATCTGCAAATTAAAGGATTCTGCAATCCGGCCGTCACTGGGAATAAAATCGCCCGCTTCCAGCAGCACAACGTCCCCGACGGTCAGCTCCCGGGACGGAATCACTTTTTTCTGTCCCCCGCGGATAACCTTCGCCTGCGGCGCGCTCATCTTCTTCAGCGCTTCCAGCGATTTCTCCGCGTTGTTTTCCTGCACGACGCCCAAAATCGCGTTGAACAGCACGACGATCACGATGATCAGGCTGTCGATCCACTCACCCGGATCCACGATAATGGATATCAGCGCCGCCAAAATTAAAACGATGATCAGCGGATCGGTAAACTGCAGTAAGAAACGCTTCAGCAGGGAATCCTTCTTGACTTCCTGCAGTTCGTTATACCCATAACGTTCTGTCCGTTCCTTTACTTGTTGCTCAGTGAGCCCGGCGCTCAGATCCGTGCCGAGTTCTTCAATAACTTCCTGCGCGGTTTGACTGGTTTTCATCTACATCTTCCTCCTTCGCTGCCTTCACAAAAAAAGGCAAGCCTACCTTCAAAACCTGAAGATAACGGTCTTGCCCATCATTTCTGATTGCTGCATCCGGATCTGTAAGAACAGATCGTGATGACGAATACAGCACGCATCGCTGCGCAGCTACTCCCCATTGATCCAATGGCAAGCGTAATATATCATTCAGTTGAAGAACTGTCAAGATTTCCACTTCCAGTTTTAGACAATTGGACTCAAGTGTAGCAGATTCCTTCTAATTTCATCCGCTATTCTCGAACCGGGGGATTTCACTTGTTTGATTCTATCTCTCAATCCCTTGTTTTTATTGTAACCGAAAAGATGGAATTTATCATCTGCTGAAAATCATTTTTAACACCGTTCTTCACTGGACAGGCTTTCCCTCTTCGCGGTACAATAGGGTCAAACGAGGATGAAACGTATTCATCAAAGCGGAAAGGGTGAAAAAATCATGGAAAGAATTTATGCCGTAGTTCAGGGACAGGTTCAAGGTGTGGGCTTTCGATGGTTTGTCCAGTCGCTGGCTAATTCATTACAAATTACGGGCTGGATCCGCAACATGGAAAACGGGATGGTGGAAATGGAGCTGCAGGGCGAAACCGCGGCTTTGCATCAACTGCTGAGCCGGATCCGCAAGGGCGACCGGTTTATCCAGGTCGAGAACCTCAGTTCCAAGCCGATCTCTGTTCAATTAAGGGAAAAGCGGTTTTCCGTTAAATATTAACGCGGTCTTCCGCAGGACAACATTGTCGTTTTTATTGTTTCCTGCCTTTCATTCTCTTTTAATTCATCGGGCTGTTATACTCTGGAAAACTTCGCTTTCTGCTTTTTGATTTCTGAAATTCATCAGCGTCTGACGCTCTGACTAAATGATGAAAAAAGTCCGTAATTCGCGGACTTTTTTGCTTCGTTGATTGATACTTTACAGATTAGCCTGATGATTGTCGATCGCATACATCAAGCTTGTATAGTTCTCATATAAGAACCGGTACAGCTCGAAGTTCTGTTCCGACAAGGCTACCGCGTTGTTGGTCGCAACGCTGTACTGCTCGGAAATTGCGCCCCAGGTGTTCCGCCCGATGATCCCGTCGGCCGTCAGGCCCACACGGGTCTGGAAAGCACGTACTGCCGCTTCCGTCGCCGCACCGAAGATCCCGTCGACGACCAGCTGATTGGAATTGCCCCAGCCCTGGTTGATGACGTTCAGCGCCATCTGCATGATGCTGACATTCTCGCCGCGGCTGCCTAAGCGCAGCGACGTTCCCGGATAAGCCGGGATCTTCTGGGAAATCGGCGGAACGATCGACTGGGTTTCCCGATAGGCCCGCACCAGGATATCCCAGGTCTGCCGCCCTACGATCCCATCGGCCGTCAGACCGGCTAGCTTCTGGAAGGCCACAACCGCATTGCGGGTCGAAGCGCCGAAGCTGCTGTCGATTTTCACCGTCGGCACACGCGAGGTAAACAACGCGATCTTCTGCAGGTAAAACTGGATTTCCTGCACATAGACGTTGCGGTCGCCCTGACGCAGCGCGCGGCCCGGATAGACGCCCGGCAGCCGGTCCTCGACGCCTTCGGAGCTGAGCTCGGCCAGCTTTTTCACCGCGACGTAAATATAGGAAATCTTATACCAGGTTCCTTTACCGACAATGCCGTCCGCGGTTAAGGAAAACTGCCGCTGGAACGCCTTGACCGCGTTCTCCGTACCTTCTCCGAAAATACCGTCGATCGGATAGGTTGGCGGAATATTCGGATAGTTTACGGCAATCCGGTTCAGCTGATTCTGGATGATCGCCACGCTGTCGCTGCGCACGCCGCGCTGCAGATTCAGTCCCGGGAAGGAACCGCTGACCCCCTCGATTCGATTGGTATCGATCAATTCAATATCATTTCCATAATAATATTGCAGAATTTCAAAAGCGTTGAGGCCCTTGTTTGCCTGATCGACAGTGCCCCATTGCTTTAAGCCTTTGCACCATACCTGCCGGCCGTCGCAATATTCCGCGTAATATGGATTCACCGTGTTCACCTTGCGGATATATTCGTTGAAAATATCGTCGACGACCTTGCTGATGCTGGTGAAAATATCCCGGCCGTATACGAAATACTGATCGAACGCCGTGCTGTTGGTGATATCGAACGAATAACCGCGGCTGCGGTACCATTCAGTATAAACACGATTCAAGCACAGCGAGATCTGACAGTAAATATTCGCACGCAGACTCTGTTCCGGCCAGGTCGGATAAATTTCGCTGGACGCTACATTCTTAATGTAGTCCTTGAAGGTCACCGTCACATTTTGGGCGCTGGCAGTCGGCCGGCCCAGATGCACGGTCACATATTTGGGAATAATCGGATAATCCAGAATGTACGGCGCGATCGATTCCTCGGCGTCGCCTGCGCCGACGCTCTCGTTAAAACCGCAGCAGCCGCCGCGCGAACAGCCGCAGGAACGAGCCATGGAGCGGGTCAGGGCATGTTCGGGAATTTCGATGAATTCCTCAAACTGCGGCGCCAGTTCCTCGTCGGCATTGAGCAGGTCTACCTGCAGCAGCGCTTCCTCCTGCGCGAAAATCTGAACATTGCGGAATGTCCGGTCCGCAAATCCGGCTTTGGACACCGTTACATGCACCTGCGCGTACGGCTTTGTCTGATTGTCGGGATTCAAGCTCAGCTCCCGGTCGGGCGCCTCGATTCGGATTACCGGACTCTTGCCGTTCGCTCCGCTGCTCAACCGCAGATCCACCGTCTGATCGTCGTTGGTCACGATGATCGCCGCGCCTTCGATCGGCAGCGCTTGCTGAGCCACGGTTACTTCTACGATTAAAGTACCATATTGCATCGCTGTCACCTCCACTGCTACGATATGCGATACCGCATTTTTCAGTTGGGCAGGGTTCAGTATTCTGTCGATTTCCGAAGTTTTTTGATGTAAGCGGTACCGAAAAAACTTTTTATGAATGTAACCGTTTACTTGTGAAAAAGTTGTCATAAGCCTATTGCAACGTCTTTTTCGACATGCTATAATCACACCCGTAAAGACAAGTGAAACTATTCACAACAAGGAGGATATTCTGATGGAAGAAACACTTAGCCCGGCTCAGGCGGAAGTCAATCAATTAGTTGAAAACGGCTTGCAGGCCCTGGATGACTTTTTAAAGCTGGATCAGGACCAGGTCGACTACATCGTCGCCAAATGTTCGGTCGCAGCCCTGGATAAACACGGCGAATTAGCCAAACTGGCGATTGAGGAAACCAAGCGCGGCGTCTTTGAAGACAAGGCCACCAAGAATCTGTTCGCCTGCGAATATGTTGTCAACCACATGCGGCACCTGAAATCGGTCGGTGTCATTAAGGAGGACGAGGTTCAGGGATTAACCTACGTCGCCGAACCGGTCGGCGTCGTCGCCGGCGTCACTCCGGTCACCAATCCGACATCCACCGCGATTTTCAAGAGTTTAATCTGCCTGAAGACGAGAAACCCGATCATCTTCGGTTTCCATCCGAACGCTCAGCAGTGCTCCGTCGCGGCCGCCAAGGTCGTCTATGAAGCCGCGGTCAAAGCGGGCGCCCCGAAAAACTGCATTCAGTGGATCGAACATCCAAGTATGGAAGCAACCTCGGCGCTGATGAATCATCCGGGTGTCGCAACGATCCTGGCTACCGGCGGCAACGCGATGGTCAAAGCGGCGTACAGCTGCGGCAAGCCGGCCCTGGGCGTCGGCGCGGGCAACGTTCCGGCGTACATTGAAACGACCGCCGATATCAAACAGGCGGTCAACGACATCGCCTTGTCCAAGGCGTTCGACAACGGCATGATCTGCGCTTCGGAACAGGCCGTCATCGTCGATAAGGAAATCTACGACGACGTCAAGGATCAGTTCAAGAATTACAATGTCCACTACGCAAATAAGAAAGAAAAGGAAATGCTGGAACAGTACATGTTCGGCGTCAAGGCCTTCACCAAAAACGTCGGTGCGGCCAAGCTGAATCCGGATATCGTTGGTAAGTCCGCGGCCTGGATCGCCGAGCGGGCCGGCTTCACCGTCAATCCGCGCACCAGCATCATCATCGTGGAATGTAAGGAAGTCGGACCGAACGAACCGCTGACCCGCGAAAAATTATCGCCGGTGCTGGCCATGCTGAAAGCGGAATCGGTCGACGATGGGTTCGATAAAGCGGAAGCGATGGTCATGTTCAACGGCATCGGCCACAGCGCCGCCATTCACACCGCCAACGCCGATTTAGCGAAGCGTTTCGGCGAACGGATCAAAGCCTGCCGGATCATCTGGAATTCACCAAGCACCTTCGGCGGCATCGGCAACGTCTACAACTCCTTTATTCCGTCCCTGACCCTGGGCTGCGGCTCCTACGGCCACAACTCCGTATCGGATAACGTCAGCGCCGTCAACCTGCTGAACATCAAGAAGATCGGAAAGAGGAGAAACAATATGCAGTGGTTTAAAGTGCCGTCTAAAATTTATTTTGAACGAGATTCTATCGAATATCTCCACAGCATGCGGGATGTTGAGCGGGTCTTCATCGTTACCGACCGCTCGATGGTCGATCTGGGCTATGTCACCCGTGTTACCGATCAGCTGGAACAGCGCCGCAACAAGGTTCAGGTTCAGCTGTTCTGCGACGTCGAACCGGATCCGTCCATCCAGACTGTCAAAAAGGGCCTGAGCCTGATGCAGGCGTTCCGGCCGGATACGATCATTGCGATCGGCGGCGGTTCTTCAATGGACGCGGCGAAGGGCATGTGGTTATTCTACGAACAGCCGGACGTCAACTTCGACGATCTGAAGCAGAAGTTCATGGACATCCGCAAGCGGGCGTTCCGCTATCCGGAACTGGGCAAAAAGTCCAAGCTGGTCTGCATCCCGACGACTTCCGGCACTGGTTCAGAAGTAACGCCGTTCGCCGTCATTACCGATAAAGAGGAAAACAAGAAATACCCGCTGACCGACTACTCCCTGACGCCGACCGTCGCGATCGTCGACCCGGCGCTGACGATGAGTCTGCCGGCTTCGATTACTGCCGACACCGGCATGGACGTGCTGACGCATGCGACGGAAGCCTATGTTTCGACGCTGGCCTCTGATTTCACCGATGGTCTGGCGCTGCAGGCGATCAAGATGGTCTTCGAATATCTGCCGCGGGCGGTTGCCAATGGCAAGAACGATCCGGAAGCACGCGAAAAGATGCACAATGCCGCAACCTTAGCGGGCATGGCCTTCGCCAACGCCTTCCTGGGCATGAATCATTCCCTGGCGCACAAGATCGGCGCTGAATTCCATGTGCCGCACGGCCGCACCAACGCGATCTTACTGCCTTACGTCATTCGCTATAACGGAACCAAGCCGGAAAAGCCGGGCGTCTGGCCGAAATACAACTATTACAAAGCCGATGAGAAATACGCGGAATTAGCCCGCTTGATCGGTCTGAAATTCAACACCGTCGAAGAAGGCGTTGTCGCTTACGCCAAAGCCTGCGCGGATCTGGGCGCGGACTGCGGCATCAAGATGAGCTTTAAGGAACAGGGTCTGGACGCAAAGGCCTGGGACGCCGCCAAGGAAAAGATCGCTTACCTGGCTTATGAAGATCAGTGCTCTCCGGCGAACCCGCGCGTACCGATGGTTACTGATATGATTGACATCCTGCGTGCTTCCTACGAAGGCGACACCAGCTACTACACGAAATAAACAAGAACAACTTTCCCTTCCCATTTAAATCATTTCTGTCGGGACTGATGTTCCTCAGTCCCGACGTTCGCCTTTCCTGAATCCCGGTTCAGCGCCGCTTCGCTGGATCGGGATTTTTTACGTCCTTGACGCAGACGCTGCTTTCAATGAGAAAGTCGGTTGGCAAAATAGATCAGATTGAAATCTCAATTTCTTGACAGCTTGATTCTGTGAGGAGAACCTAAAAAAACCGCAGGCATGATTTAACGCGCGCGGTTTCCTGTTTCTTCGTTTCCTTACAATCTTTTCAAGCTTGCGGCCTGGCCCTGATTCTCAATCTCCCGGATCACGTCCCTTAGCTGCTCCAACGGGACTGCCGGACTGTACAAGTACCCCTGATAATGGGTACAGCCCAAGGCCTTCAACAGATCGCGAACCTCCGCGGTTTCCACATATTCCGCGATCACCGTGAAATTCATCGACTGGGCCAGATATAGAATCGACTGAATGATCTGCCGGCCGCTCTCGTTCTCCCGGGCATTTTTCACCAGGCTGCCGTCCAGCTTGACCAGCTCAAACTGACTGCTTTGAAGATATTTCAGCGATGTGCTGCCCATGGAGAAATCATCGACGGCCAGCGAATACCCCAGATCTTTGAATTCCTTCAGCCGCTGACGCATCGCATCATCCAGAAGCAGCGTGTTCTGCTCCGTGACCTCAATGCAATACCGGTCTTTCGGCACCGGATGATGCCGGAGAAAATCCGCGAAGACTTCCGACTTTAACGTATCCACCGTGACATTCATGGAGATCACCGCGTCAATTCCGCTGAAATCCGCCTGCAGCACCTGCGTGAACACCGCCAGCTCCAGCGTCTGCAGCTGATCGGTCTCCTTCGCCAGATCGATGATCAGCGGCGGAGGCACCTTGCCATAGCGCGGATGGGTGTACCGCAGCAGCGCTTCGACGCCGAAGCAATGATTGTCCGCGTCAAACTGCGGCTGATAGCCCATCTCGATATGATTCTGCTGCAAGTCATATTTCATTTCCGCCGCCAGCAGCTTCGCAAAGTTGCCGATCATGCCGTGCGCGCCGATCAGATTCGTCGGTTTGCCTTGTTCCATCTGTTCATTCTGCATAGCGATCAGCTCGCTCATCTGCCGCTGCGACTGCCGGATCAGAATTTTATCATAAAGCAACACAAACGGCGCGTAAATTCCCACGCCGATTGCGATATTCACAATTTGAAGCACCACTCCGGCCCATGAACCGGTCGCCATATAGCCGCTGATCAAAGCCGGCGTTGTCCATTCCACGCCCTGCACGCACAGCGGCACCCAGCCCAGCCCCATCGCCAGCGACGAGGTGAACAGACAGACCAGCGGCGTCAGTAGAAACGGCGCCACAAACACCGGATTAAACATTACCGGCAGGCCGAAAATCATCAGCTCATTAATATTGAACAACATCGGGATGACCGCCGTTTTCGCCAGCGTCCGGTTAACGCGCTGACGGCTGAACAGCATCAGCGCGATCAGCAGACAGATCAGCGTCCCGCAGCCGCCGATAAAGACAAAGTTATCGAGAAAGGTCTTGGTAAAGATCTCGGTCGGTTCCAGCCCCGCGGCCACCGCCGCGACGTTGATCTGCATGCCTTCCTGAAACAAAGTCCGCGAAACATTTTCAAGAACGTTGGTTCCATGAATGCCGAGCAGCCACAGCACCGACGACAGAAACACAAACAAGGCTGAACTGATGAATCCCCGCCCCATGTGCCGGAACAGCGTGTTGGACAACAGCACGAAAACTTCCTGAAAGCTTTCGGTATGGAAGATCAGACGGATGCCCTCGTTGAACACCGCCGCTGACAGCAGCACCGCCAGCATCGGCAGGATGGCCGTGAGCGCCTGATTGAAATTATAATCCGCACCCGGCGTAAAGAAATGTTCGGCCGGCATCTTCCGCCGTAGCCAACAATACGTGAAACTCGTGAAAAACGCCGCGCACACCGCGGTGAATGTCCCAACCGCACCCGCAGACTCCAGCTTCAGACCGCCGTTAAGAATGATAAACACCATGATCGCCGCCGGCGGTACAATCCAATCCCCGGGCAGCGGTTTTTCTTCGGTCTGCAGCGCACCCCAGGCCAGACATCCCGTCAACAATACCGACAGAATGCCGAAGGTACATTGATAAAGCAGTTCCGCCAGCTCCTCAATGAAAATCAATGCGGGAAAATAGCCCGCGAACGTCCGGATCAGCAGAGAAAAAGATCCGATCATTAAAATCGGAATCGCGATGGTCAATCCCGCCCTGACAGAGCGGATCAGCCGGTAAGATTCCATTTTCGCCAAACCGGCGCTGAGCTTCTCTATCCGCATGCTTTTCTCCCTGATTTTCTTCTATTATACCGCATTTCGCGCGGAACGTCCGGGTTTATTTGTCCGAATTACAAACTAAGTGCACGGATTTGCGGGCGCCTGTCCCCAGCGATCGTCGATAAACTGCCGGATCAGACTGAACGCATCCTGCCGGCAGCCCTCGTTTTCCAGCAGCTCATGACCGCAGGCCTCGAAGCAGACGAGCTGTTTGCGTTCGCTCTGAATTTGATGATAAGCGTATTGCGAAGACGACAGCGGCACGAATTCATCCTGCAGTCCCTGCAGAATCAGCGTCGGACACGTCACTTTTTTTACCGCCGGCTTCAGCTTTTTCACCAACTCGAAAAACTGCGGGAAATATTCATATTCCAATAACCGCTCGTCCATATACGCCTTAAACTGCGATTCACTGTGCTTCAAAATCGCAGCGTATTTCGGAATCAGACGGCTGACCGTTTCCAGATTCATGTACTCAAACGCCGGCGCGACCAGCACCAGCTTATTCACCGCCAAAAAGGAAGCCAGAAACGCCGCGATCACCCCGCCCATTGAAAAGCCCAGCAGCGTCACTTCATACCCTTTTTCAAGATACGCCGTGACCTCCTGGTTTGCGCGGGCTACCCACACCAGCCATTCCTTTTCATTTTTATCCTCGTCATACAAATCAAAGCAGCGGTATTCCAGCCCGGAATCCGCCTCGCACATCGTTTTCAGATAATGAAAATCTTCCTGCTTGCGCCGGCCGAAGCCATGAATCGCGATCAGCACGCGTTTTTTGCGGTGGGAAGCGAACAGCCCGTGGCGGATCATCCGCGCCTCCGATAGCGGTACAGGCAGATCCCCGCCGCCACCGCGACGTTCAGCGATTCAAAGCTGGACATTTCGATAAACGCCCGCTGATCACAGATGTCCAGCGTCGCCGGCCGGATTCCCTGACCTTCATTGCCCAGCACGACCGCGATGTTTTCACTGACCGGCAGCTCGCTCAGCGGCTGCGCCCCCTGCAAGGCCGTTCCGATCACCGTTACGCCCGCTTCCTTCAATTCATTCAGCGCCGGAATCAACTCCGTCCGCGAAATCGCGATGTGAAACAGCGCGCCCTGAGTGGAACGCACGCATTTTTCATTGTAGACGTCGGCGCAGTCCGGCGAAAGCAAGACCTGATCAAAACCGAAAGCCACCGCCGTGCGGATGATCGTCCCGACGTTGCCGGGATCCTGCACCCCATCCAGCACAACCGTCCGCAAGCCGGCCGGCGCCGTTGTCTTCTGCGTACAAACCGCGATCAACCAGGCGCCCGACACATTCGCACTGAGCTTGCGCATGACGCTCTCGCCGCACACGATCGCTTCCTTCTCTCTTTCAAACGGATTCGTCCGGCCCGCTTCGATCAACAGCTGTTCCACTGCGCCGGCTTTTAACGCTTCGCCGATCAGGTGTTCGCCTTCGACCAGAAACTTTCCGGTTTGATCGCGATATTTTTTCTGCTGGAGCTTCGCCCAGTTTTTAACTTTCTCATTCATCGGGGAATTGATTTCCATAAATCGTCCTCCTGTCGTTTCTACTCTTATGATAATCAATCGGCGCGGAAAAAACCAGAATCTTTTCAGATTCCGGTTTCGTTTTTATTTCCTGGACGCCGAACGGTCAGCCGGCGGATACGCGCAGTTATAGGTTTTCCCCGGTTCCAGCTGGATTCCGCGGGCCTCGAACAGTTCGCTGACGGTCACCAGCTGATAGCCCTTCTCGCTCAACCATTCGATCACCCGGACGCTGGCCTGGGCTGTCGGTTCATACATATCATGCATCAGGATGATATCGCCGTCCTGAACCTCGCGCATGACCTCGTCAACGGATTTATCCGCGTTCTGATGCGCCCAGTCGCGTGTGTCGATCGACCACAGGATCAGAGGGTACGGCGAGGTTTTCTTCAACGTATCGTTATAGGCACCATACGTCGGACGGACTAACAGTTCCTGCCGATCCAGCGAACCGGCTTCGGCGATCGCATCCCAGGTTGCGCCGAACTGATCAAGAATTCCCTGGCTGCTTTGCTTGGTCAGATCGACATGACCGAACGTATGGTTGCCAACCTCGCTGCCTTCCTCAAGCATCCGCGCGACGATATCCTTATGATTCGCGACCCGGCTGCCCAGCACAAAGAACGTCGCCGCACCGTTGTGTTCCTTCAGCGCATCCAGAATCACCGGCGTTACCTGGCGGTTCGGTCCGTCGTCATAGGTCATCGCGACCATCGGCCGGGTTGGATCAATGATCCGCCCATGCGTCTGTAAGCCCAATAAATTGCGGGTGTCCTCATCGACGTAGCCGATCACTTTGTTCAGCGGAATCACCGCGATCAATTCCTCACTCTGCGCGGCCAGCGTCTGCGGCGGCAGGACGACGCGCAGCTCGTCTTCGCCTAAATACAATTCTGCTTTATCATTGATCAGCACATTTTCATCCACTTCATAATCAGAACCGGCGGTCTCCGGAGCCAGCGTCGTCAGGAAGCTGCGCATTAAAAACGCGAGATGCTTCATGCCTTCCTCCGAGAACAGATCGCTGAACCGGATCAGCCGGTCCTGCTGCAGATCGAAAGTCCAGGCCCGGACTTCTTTCATATTGATCGCGCCGGTGCGTTCAAAGCTGATCTGCACCGAACCATACCGTTCATTCAGTTCGTAGGATTCATAATCGGCATACAAGGTACATAAACCTTCGACGCCTTGATTTTCCTGCTCAAATTTTTCAATTGCCTCCTTCACCGCCGCTTCGATATTCGCGTCGATCTCCGCGCTGCCCAGATGCGGATAGTACACGGCGATCGCCCGCCGGCCCGTCACCTTGATCTTCTGCTTCATCTTTCCAATGCGGTGATTCTCTTCGATGGTCTGACGCATCGGTTCCGGCAGACGCCGACGTTGATGTTCACGGCTCCACGACTGTCCGATCAGCACGCAGATTGCAGCTAAAATGAATAAGTAAATCCCTAACCGCCATTTTGTTTTTGTTTTCACGCTTCTCACCTTCGTTATCACTGTATGCCCCGGCAGGATAAAAAAGACGCTGACTGTGACTTTCCTGGTTTCACTTCATTAACTAGTTCGCTCTTGAAAATTGTTTTCCACACAATAAAAACATCAGGAAGTTGAAATTGCTCCCTGATGTCTTTCCATATTCGCTAACCCCCGGCAAAGCTGTCCTGTGATTGGACTGGGATCCGTTTTGTATTCCGGATAGCCTACGTGGTTCCTGCGCCGCGTCAGATATCAGTCCCGGCAGCGAATCGGGAACTGGACTTCCGTCAGCCAGTTTTCTTCAGAATCCTGATTCCAGATTCCGTCGATATAGCTCTCCCGCGGTTCACCGATGATTTCCGCGTGATTGTCCTCGATCCACTGCATCAAAGCGGCGTAGACCTCGCTGAAGCCTTCATATCCGCCCTTGAACAACGCGCAGGCGGCTTCCACAGCCGGCTCCTTGCGGAATGTAACGTCGTCGAAGTCAGGCTTCAAGGTTTCGACAGCCTGGCAGATTTCGGCGTGGATATTCTTTTCGCGGTATTCGCCATCCAGTTCTTTCACGAAACAATATTCCGGCTGCGTGCATTTCAGATCCGGATACTGACGGGCGACCTTGGCCCCGGTGACGGGGATTTCGCTCAGCAGATCGCCATATTCAGGCAAATTGACCTTCCGGGCCATGACGATGCATTCCGGTAATTCTTTGACGATGACATTGATTTTCATAATACCCTCCTTTGCGCCTGTCGTTAAGACGCGCTCGATGCGGCGAAGCTGACGCTGCATGGAATCGAGATCGGCGCCGAGCTGTTCGCGGCGCTGCTTCAGGGCATCAGTTTCACTGAGCTCCTTACGCAGAATTCTGCCGATTGTTTCCACGCTGAGTCCCAGCTGCCGCCATTGTTGAATCTGAACCAACGCGATCAGCTGATCCGTGGAATACCAGCGGTATCCGTTCTCCGTGTCGATCTGCTTCGGCCGCAGCAGACCGATCGCGTCGTAGTACCGCAGGGTTTTAACCGTCGTCTTGCCCATCTTTGAAAAATCTCCAATTTTCAGCATCTTGTTTCCTCCTCCGCAAACCAAGCATAGGCCCTCCCTTAACGGGAGAGTCAAGCGTTTCCGCAGCGAATTTTTATTATTTTCCATCTTATCATGAAATTCCACATTTTTTACGCTTTTTGATGATCATTCCGGTTGACAGAGTTAACTGTAATATTTATGATTACAGTATCAAAAGAACATTTCGTTCTTTCGGAGGATCCTATGTCATCATTCTTTTCCCGCTTCATGAGTAAAACCACAGAGAAAAAGCCAGTTAAGCTGACCCCCGCTCAGGCCCAACAGAAAATGACGAACGAACCGGTCACGATCATCGACGTGCGCCGTCCTGACGAGTTTGCCGAGGGTCATATTCCCGGAGCGGTCAATCTGCCCAACGAAACGATCAGTCATTCCGCACTGGCTGCGCTTCCCGATGAGGATGCCGTCCTGTTGGTGTACTGCCGTTCAGGCCACCGCAGCGCGCAGGCCGTGGCGAAATTAGTCCGGCTTGGCTACAAACAGGTGTATGATTTCGGCGGGCTGCTTCAATGGCCATACGAAATCACAAAGGAGGATCAGGCATGACAAGCGAGCTGACCGTCGCCATTCACGCCGCGGTGTATCTGGCGCATAAAAACGCACCGCAGTCCAGCGACGAACTGGCGGTCAACATCTGCACTCATCCCGTCCGCGTCCGCAAGATTATGGCTGCCTTATGCCGGGCCGGGATCGCGGTATCGCAGGAAGGCAGCGAGGGCGGCTATCGTTTATGCCGCTCCCCGCAGGCCATCACGCTGCGTCAGATTGCCGAAGCGCTGAATGTTGCGCTTGTGGAAAGCAAATGGCAAAGCGGCGATCCGGAAATGAGTTGTCTGGTCGCCTCCGGCATGGCCCGGGAAATGGATAAAATCTACCGCTCGTTAAACGAACAATGTCTGGAAAGTCTGGACCGGCTGACGCTGTGGGATCTGCTTCAGGATCTGTTTATCTCGCAGCCGGAAAACATCATCATGAAAAAAAGGAGGAACTCATTCATGAAAACCTACGATAATCTGATCATCGGCTTCGGCAAAGGCGGAAAAACGCTGGCTGCCAGCCTGGCGAAAGCCGGCCAGCGCACAGCATTAATTGAGAAATCACCGCTGATGTATGGCGGAACGTGCATCAACGTCGCCTGCCTGCCGACAAAGTCTTTGGAAAACAGCGCCCGTCAGTCTGCGATTCAGGGCGGCGATGACGCGGCCCGCCAGCAGCACTTCCGCCAGGCGATCGAGGAAAAACGCCGCCTGACCGCAATGCTGCGGAAAAAGAATTATGATAAGCTCGCAGCGGCCGGCGTCGAGATTATTGACGGCGAAGCTTCGTTTGCGGACGATCATCATGTCCGCGTGCAAATGAAAGAAGGCGAGGAACTCCTGGAAGCCCGGCGGATTTTCATCAACACCGGCGCGAAGCCGTTTGTTCCGGACATTCCCGGATTAAGCCAAAGTCAGCGGGTCTATCTCAGCGAAAGCCTGATGGAGCTTCAGACGCTGCCGCAGCGGCTTGTCATCCTGGGCGGCGGTTATATCGGCTTGGAATTCGCTTCGATGTTTGCCAATTTCGGATCCCAGGTCACAATCCTGCAGCCCAATCAGCGTTTCCTGCCGCGCGAGGATCTTGAGATCGCGGACGCCGTGGAAGCGAGTCTGGCCCGCCGGGGCGTGCAATTAATGCGCAATACGGCATTGGTTGAAGTTCGGGATGAAGCGACGGAAACCGTCCTGAGCTTAAAGCAGAACGAGGCGGAGGCCGAACTGCGTTGCGATGCTTTACTCGTCGCGACCGGCCGGCGGCCGCAGTTGGACAACCTGCATCCGGAAGCGGCGGGAATCGCATTAACTTCCCGCGGGGCAATCGCCGTCGATGAACAGCTGAAAACCTCCGTCGATCATATCTGGGCAATGGGCGACGTCACCGGCGGTCTGCAATTCACCTATATCTCACTGGATGATTCCCGGATTGTCCGCGATGCTTTGAATTCCGGGCCGCGCACAACCGCCAACCGCGGCGCGGTCCCATACAGCGTCTTCATCGATCCGCCGTTCTCCCGCGTGGGTTTGAGTGAAGAAGAAGCACGTCAGGCCGGCTACGCCGTCAAGATCGCCAAGATCCCGGCCGCTGCCATCCCGAAGGCACAGGTTCTGCGGAAAACCGACGGCTTGTTAAAAGCGGTGATCGATGCAAAGACCGATCAAATTCTCGGCGCGCACTTCTTCTGCGAAGAATCGCATGAAATGATCAACCTGATCAAGCTGGCAATGGACGCCAACCTGCCGTACACCGTCCTGCGCGATAATATTTACACCCATCCGACGATGAGCGAAGGCCTGAACGACCTGTTCGCCGCCGGCGTCAACGTCTAATCCCTTTCTCTTCTCCACAATAAAACGCTGGCCTCAGCCGGCGTTTTATTCTTTCTTGATTGCTATGCTTCCTTTAGCTTTTTATTGCTGCTTGTTTTATCTATGCCAAATGTTATTTCCATCAACTCGGCAGCAATCTCTTTACTCTGTACACGCATTAGGTTATCATCAAGATCTTCTTTAGCTAAAAAATTCATACTTCCGTACCAAACTATTTCCTGATCAAGAATCGTATAACGTTCACAGTATTCTTCAACAAGCTTCATTTCAAAACCAGACCGTCTCATTTTTTCCTGTAGTTCCATCCAACGTCCGCTATCTCCATAATTATAAAAATCAGGTGCGTACGTCACCACAATAACTCTTATTCCCATTTCTTGCTTTTCTTTCAAAAAAGATATCATTTCATTCACTTTAGATGCGCTTAATACAGGGCTGGAAATAATAATTTCTTTATTCACTTCCAGTAAATCTCGTTTATAGATTGCTGCATAATTATCTACATCATAGATCGCTTGAGCTGTCTGTTTCGATTGTGTTATTCCTAAGCAAATTTCATAGCCAATTTGTTTATAGGCTTTTAAACGTTTACTATACATTCGATCAAACATCGGTATATGAAAGTCAATGTAATCATAAATAATAACACTATCTTTTCCTTCATAATCACGATTTAATCTGCCTGCATACTGTTCGACTACTCCACTTCCCGCGACCGGTGTCGCCATAAATAAAGTATCAAGCCGAGGAAAATCAAATCCCTCGCCAATTAACTTGCCGGTTGCGACTAAAATCATCGTTTCATTTGGAGGTACTGAATTCATTTTCGCTAAAATTAACCGATGTTCTTTTTTAGAGTTTACGCCCGTAAGCAAAAAGACGTTGTCTGCAAATTCTCGCACTTTATTATAAAGCCGCTGCGATTGATCTTTATACTTCGATAAGATAACGGGAGTCCGCTTATTCTCTATGCATTTCTTAATATCGTTTAAAATAAGTTCCTCACGCACTTCATTATTACGTATAATCTCGTAAGCCTCATTAGGATGCATTTTTCCATTATCTATTTTAGAAGTAACTACTTTTGTAAAACGTGGATAAACCAAATGTGCTATTCCCTGATCTTTAGCTCTTTCCTTCGAAGTATATTGATAACGGATTGGTCCAATCATCATATAGTTGATTTTTTCTAAACCATCACCACGCATCGGCGTTGCGGTAACTCCATATATAAACCTAGCCCTGATGTAGTTTAAAATGTTGACGATTGTATCTGAAGCGGCATGATGACATTCATCTAATATGATCATTCCATATTCTTTTAAACGCGGATGAAACTCTCCTTTCCTAAATAAAGAACCAACCATAGCAATATCGATAATTCCTGTCGATGTATCATAGTTTCCTTGAATTTTTCCGATTAAGTTTGATCTTTTCTTCTTTCTACCCGTTGGTGTTTCATATTCGGGCAAAGCTTCATCTATCGTCAAGAAATGACTTAAAGCCTTATTCCATTGTTCGATCAATGCTGAAGACTGCAAAAGAATCAAAGTATTCACTTTTTTCTCGGCTATAAACTTACTGCAAACCACTGTTTTACCGAAAGCAGTCGCAGCACTTAAAATACCACAATCCTCCTGCATCATTTTTTCTACGGCAGGAATTTGTTGTTTTCTTAATTTTCCGCAAAATTCTACCTTTATGCTGTGTCCTTGGCAACGCTCATCTGAGATCTCATATGCAATTCCCTTCTCTGTACATTTTTTCTTTATTTCATCTAATAAGCCTCTTGGAATTCTAATATATCCATTTTCATCACTTCCAAGATAAATAACTCTGGAATTCGCATAATTAGATAAACCAATAGCCTGATTTTTATAAAATTCAGGATTTCCAAACGCTGCAAGTCTTCTGATTTGGTTTTGGATTCTCGGTTTGAGATTATCTGTTTTTATATAAATAGCGTCAGCCAGCGTAATATTTAATTTCCCATCAATGTCCTCATTGTGAAACTGACTGCTTCTTTCCCATGGTTTTTCATCAGTTTGATGATCTGAATATAGATACATGCTGCTTTGCCAATCTTTTATATATTTTTCTATTTGTTCCTCAGATATTTTTCTCTTACTGAATAGTATTTTCCATTGATCAGGATAAACATTCCAATTTTCATCGACAAATGCACTATTGCCTTCCTTCAAAGCTTTCCATTGTAATGGTAGAGCTATTAAATTACCTAGTCCGCCGTTTGGCAAATGATCCTGCATTGGCAACAGCCGATCATAATAACGAAAAGATTTTAGATTTACAGACTCAGAACCCTTTTGTAAAAGCAAATAACCAAATTTTCTCGCTAAAAATGCGGGAATTGCTTTTTGAAAAAATATCCATACATGCGCCCCATTGCCTGAACTTGAACGCTCAATTAACGCGTCAATATCATTTTGCTTACAAATATCCAGTAAAACGTTGACTTCTTCCTGCCATAATACATCAACTTTATTTGTCTTACCATCGGTTTCAGTATGATTATCAAAATCAAATACAATAAAACGACAAGTATCATTCTCAAGCAGTGGATAAATCCCAATTCCCTCAGAATTATTTCCTTCGCCTCCCTGAAGATGTTGAATTACTTGTTTTTTATCTAGTTTTTTCCATTTTCGATAAGAGCATTCCTGACAAGGAATCTTTTTTTCTGATTTTTTAGGACAAAAATCTTTCCAGAAATTCTCGCATTGTGGATAAAATCCTGCTCTCCCTGTTTTTTTATTGATTACCTTTTTACTGTAAACATCTGTCCTTCCCCAGAACATTGCAAAAAAGCGATTTGCTAAATCATCAGTAATTTTAAAGTGCTGATTTAATACGATTTCACTCGAAATACCTTCATCCGTTTTTAAAGTACTCTCAGATAATTGAAAATAAGAAATTCCAGCTTTATCAAGTAATGATTTCAAATATTTATTTTCTTTTTCGAGTTGCTTGATTTTGACTTCCATCGCTGTTCGATCATAATTATCCATTTCAATTCTCTCCTTTTTAGCAAGTACACATTCCGACATCCATCAATGAACACACCTTACCAGCTCTAATTCGCTTAGGATTCCTGATTCCTCATATAAATTTTAACTCTTTAAGGCGAGAGCATACTTCCTTAAATGTGTACATATTGTACTATTTTTTATATCTTTTTGGTGTGTTTTTCAAACAAATCATACCAGGAAAGAAATTGGATAACCAGTTTAGAATAACTCATTTACCACTTATCACTTTCTTATTTTCTATACTTTGTTTGGAATAAATAAATCCTGTTAATAATTTCTGCTTACTCTGTTCTTTCTTTATAAATCGGGTAGGAAGCTAAGGAAGCCAATTCTTCCTTAGCTTAGCTCCTCCCA